>JBBQMX010000029.1:0-9250 GCA_038329375.1 Pseudomonadales bacterium
AATGGAAGAGGCGGCCTCCAAGTGGGGGGTCAAACTGACCCGGGTTGAGGTTCAGGACATCAACATGCCGGAAGAAGTAGAAGAAGCCATGCGTTTGCAGATGGCCGCAGAGCGCAAGCGACGCGCCACTGTGACCGAAGCCGAAGGTGAGAAGTCCGCCGCCAGTGCCATGGCCCAGGGCCAGCGCGAATCCTCCATTCTGAATGCCGAAGGTGACAAGCAGTCTGCCATTCTGCGGGCCCAGGGTGAGCAGGAGTCGATCAAGCTGGTACTCAGTGCCATTGGTGAGAGCGAAGAGAACAAGCGTACCGTGGTGGGTTACCTGCTCGGCCAGAGCTACATCAAAGTGCTGCCGAACATGGCGAAAGACGGTGAACGGGTGTTCGTGCCCTACGAGTCGTCAGCGCTGCTTGGCTCCATGGGTATGTTCCGGGAAATGGCCGGCACGCCGGAAGATGCAGCCCGCCAGGCCATCAAGCGGGATGGCCTGCGAGGCGGCATGGTAGCCTCAAGCGGTGGTGCTGCTGGCTGAGCATTGCCAAAACAGACATTCCGGCAATCAATAAGGGTGCGAGCCATCCCTCGTTCCGCACCCGCTACTCCAGCAAATGGTCCAGCGGCCGCTGGTAGCTGGGGGCGAAAACATCCAGAAAGTACAGGACTTCTGGCAGGGCCTCGGCTTGCAACCGCTGGTAGATTTGGCTGGCAGCCGGTTCAAACTCCTTGTTACCTGCCTGTATTTCAGCCTGACACTTGAGCCAGGCCGACAGTCGGTCTGCCGCTTTCACCACTTGTTTGACTTCCGCTTCCCAGCCGGACTCCTGCACATAAGGGGCGAAATCCTCCCTCAGATCTTCGGGCAACAGTGCCAATAGTTCCAGCTGGGCTTTGTGTTCGATATCGCCGAATACTTCCCGCATGACTTTGGAATGGTATTTCACGGGTGTTGGCATGTCACCGGTGATGACTTCTGTCGCGTCATGATATAGCGCAGCAGTCGCAATACGGTCGGGGTTCACGGTTCCGCCAAAATGTCGGTTACGGATCAGCGCCAGGGCGTGAGCCAGCGTGGCTACTTCCCAGGAATGGGTAGCGACGTTTTCTTCAATTGCATTACGCATCAGCCCCCAGCGACGAATCCAGCGCAAACGGGCAATATAGGCAAAAAAATGGCTTACGGGCCGGGTCATGGCTGTAGCGGTCCTTTTACAGAAATTTTAAGTGTATCCTTACGCGCAATGTCGTCAGAGTGCTACACTTGAAGCAATAAATGAAAGCCTATTCAAGGTTTTCCTCTGATTCCATGGCACCCCCATGAAGCAGCTTGTTTCTGTGATAACCCTCATCTTGCTATGCTTCATAAGCGCGGGTATTCACGCCACTACGCGAGTTGTCGTCGGGGCTTATCACTTTCCCCCGATAGCGTTGATATCTAGTGCGAACGGTGTCTCCGGGTTGTTTGCCGACCTGCTGGATGCGCTCAATGATAGCCAGTCAGATTATCACTTTGAGGTGCTGATCACCTCCTCGAAACGCCGATACATGGACTTCCAGCACGAGCACTACGACGTCATTTTCTTCGAAAGTCCCTACTGGAGCTGGCAAGATATCCCCCATCAGGCATCGACCCCCCTGCTGGTTGACGAGGAGGTCTACGTTGCGCTTCGCAAACCCGAGCGGGACCAGTCGTTTTTTACGCCGATCAAGCAACGCAAGCTGGTGGCCATGCTCGGCTATCACTATGGTTTTGCTGACATTTCCACTGATGAGCACGCACTGCGAAGCCAATTTGATATCGTGCTGTCCCATAGCCATCAACGCAATATAAAACTGATCCTGGCAGACCGTCCGACGCTCGCCGAAGTCGCGGTGATCAGTCGATCATTTCTACGACGCCACTTCCGGGATAATCCGGAACATCGGGACTTGCTGATGATCTCTGACAAGGTTGACCAGCGCTATGAACTGAGGGCACTGTTGCGGCCGGACAGCCCAATCACTGTCCAGAATCTGGAAGCATTAATGGCGCCGATCATCCGCCAGGGCACTTACCAGGCCCTGGTGCGGGAGCACGGTCTGCAACTCCCGGAGTTCATGATTCAAAGCCCGTAAGATGCTGACGCGTGTCCTGTCTGGCAAACTCCGTCATCTAACGGGCATCAAGCTGGAACGGTACCTTGACGGTTTCAGCGCCAGCTTCGGCAGGCGCATCCAGTACCGGGTCCAGCACAAACAATTGCTCTGACGGGATATCATAGTTTTCACGAAGTTGGCGCTGAAGCCAACTGGCCCGGTCTGAGGCCAAAGCTTGCAGGGCGCCGGAGGGCAATTCCTGATCCTCCGTGAGCGCCGCAACCAATGCAAGCTCCCAGGCGTTATTACCTGTGCCGTCGGCTTCCCCGTTATTCGCAGATTGGTCACGAAGCTGCTTCAGGGAGCCTTTGTCCCGCCGCTGATACGCTGCTTCCAGTTTGCTGATACGGCTGGAAATGCTGGCGTTCGGGTCAATTCCCAGTTGCTCAAACAGACTTTCACGCTTCAGCCCGGGGCCGTCCATTTCAGGGACCACCGCTCCCCGAATATTCAGCGACAGCTGCGGTCGCTCGTTCAGGGCTTCGGCGATGACTTCCAGTTTTTTCTCCTCACCATCTGCCATGGTTTTACTTCCGGGGTTGAACTCCACGTTACCGAGTTCTGATTCAGACAGCCCCGCTATATCAACAATCGAGCCCAGCATGCTGAAGGGCGATAAGGCAGCTTTTACCACGACGTTGATGAAGGTGTTCACCATAACCTGTCCAAGCCGGAAATCCGGGTTGGAAAGGTTACCCTCTATCGGCAGATTGATCCCGATGCGGCCGTCGCCGTCTCTTAGCAACGCCAGGCCGAGCTTGACCGGTGCGTCCGTGGCCTGATCACTCTGCACCGGCGCACCAAGCTGCAGCCGCTCCAGTAACACTTCGTTCCGGGCTTTGAGCATCGGGCCAGTGATTTCGTAGTTCAGGTCCAGCGCCAGCTTACCGCTGTCCACCCGGTAACCCAGGTAGCGACCAAAATATGGGCTCAGCACCGGTAACGACAGCTCCTTCATCACCAGATGCAGGTTGGTGGTTTCATCAGTATCTAGGGTGGCAATGGTTCCTTCCAGGTCCACCTCACCGGCATCCGCGATCAACCCGCTGACGTCAATTCTGGCCTGTTGCGGCGTGATGTTACTAAGCCCTCTCAGGGAGCCTTCCAAAGCATGCAGCCGGGTTGAGAATGGTGGCTCCAGGGTGTTGTCGGCGTAGGCTACCTCTCCTTTTTCCAGCACAACCTGACCAACCCGGAAGATAAACCCGGGCCCTTCCTCATCGCTGTTAGTGTTTGGTTCTGGTTCTGCGGTTTTCGGCCTGGACGCCAGGAGACCCTGAACGTTGTGAGATCCGTCCGGAAGCCTTGCGACAGAGATTTTGGGTTGTTTCAGGGTGACGGTTTCAATTTCCAGCCGGGCAGGTGCCAGATTGTATTCGATCGGTTCCAGAATCAGGGTTTGCCATGTCAGCAGTGGGTCATCGCTGTCTTCGAGAGTTACTTCCAGCTCATCAATATGGCCCCGGGCACTGAAGGTGCCCGTCATTGGGTCATTTTGACCGTCCAGATTCAGTGAGCCGTCCAGACTCAGCAAACCTTTGCGGACGTTGATCGCAGCTGTTTGCTGCACATAGGGGCCAAGCGCCGCCAGCACGACCTGGCCCACTGTTGCTGATGCTTCCAGTGTAAAAGGCTGAGGCGTTGCCTGACCCCGGGATGAAACCTCACCACCGCTGGCCAGATTAAATGCCAACTCGTAACGTATCGGTTCGGCCAACTGGTCGCTCAGCCCGGTCACCGATACATTGACGTTCTCGGCTGCCAGCTCTACCGGGGTGGCAGTTTGGTTATCTCGCCACCGCAGCGCACTGTCAGTCAACTGCACCTGGTCCACAGTCCAACCGAAGGGTTCTGACGGTGGGGTGTTATCGCTATTGCCACCCTCAGTCTCTTCACCGGTCAATGGCTTCATCAAATTGATCACACCCTCGCCGCCCCGGCTCAGGTTCATGACGGTGTTGCTGATGGCCACCGAGCCGACGGTCAACAAACGCTCGTGAAGGCTGAAGCCGATCTGATCAACTTTGATGTCGGCCTGCTCAAGCGCAGCAGGCTCCGTTTCCCCGGGCACTGCCAGGGCGAGTTCCCGCATGTCTATGGCGCCGTTCCCGGTCACCAGCTGCAACTCGTTATACAGCGCCATGTCGTAGTCAGTCTGGATGCTGATGACACCGGCCCGGAGTTCGTAGGGCAGATACTCTCCGGCAAAATGCCGGATGATGTCGGATTCGATATCCGTCAGGCTCAGCCGGCCGCTGGAGATTAAAGGGGCCAGGCTAAGGGTACCCTGCCAGTCAACCTTCTGATCGCCAATGGCCGCCGACAGCACGTACTCACCGGCGCCATCCCGCTTGTAGGTGGCAAGATTGGTCAGCTCCACCTGCAGGGGGGCGATCTGGAACTCAGCGGTCTCCGGCTGGCCCATATCCCTCAACAGAAGCTCGCCGCCATTCAGTACAAAGCGCGTAAAATAGATCTCCGGGGCACCATCGGCCTGCTCCGTGCTATCCTCTTCCGGAGCACTGGCTTCATTGTTGGCCTGCCAGTCCCGTAAAAAGTTGATTCCGCCATCATCCAGCAGATCAACCCGTACAAATGGCTCTACCAGAATAATATGGTCAAAAGCGACGGTGCCAGTTAACAGTGACAACAGCCCCGGATTCGCATCGAGTTCTTTCAGCGAGAGCACCCGCTCGCCGGATGCATCGGTAGCGGCCAGTTCTGACACTCCCACACTCAGATTAAAGGGGTTGATCCGGATGTCATCCACGCTGGCAGTCCAGCCCATATGCTGCTGTAACCGATCAGGCACCTCACGCTCCAGCCACCACGGCAGGACACCGCCAACCAGCAGGGTATAAAGCAGCACCACAAACACCAGCCAGACAGACAGCCATTTATACCAGGGTTTTGTAGTTTCGGGGGTGGCCAACAGCTTGTCTCCTTGCAATAGAAGCCGACGTGCAACGTTACGCGACTATAACGCGGGGCTGTCGTGCATTTCCATTCGTCGCCAATCCTGAAAGAATAGTTCATCGTAGAGCTTTGACGCCAGTAACGATTGACTCAGCTACATAACTCAATTCCAGGATGCTCCCGATGGATATAGGTGACATGCGCCGTGACTTTGAAAGTGACGGCCTCGATCTTGACGACATCAACCCCAATCCGGTTCAGCAGTTCGAGCGCTGGTTCGAGGATGCCCGCACGGCTGGCCTCCTCGAACCCAACGCCATGTCACTCGCCACCAGTGATCGCGAGGGTCGACCCGATATCCGCACGGTGCTTTTGAAGTTTTTTGATGACCAGGGTTTTGTATTCTATACCAATTATGGCAGCCGCAAAGCTGCTGAAATAGCGGACAACCCCAACGCCGCGTTGCTGTTTCCGTGGCTCGGGCTTAACCGACAGGTGATCGTTCAGGGCAGCGTTGAAAAAGTCAGCAAGACCGAATCAATGCGCTATTTTGCCTCACGGCCCCGGGGCAGCCAGATCGGCGCCTGGGTGTCAGAGCAAAGCCGGGTTATCACCTCCCGGGGGCTGCTGGAGCAGAAAGTTGCGGAGATTAAACGTAAATTCGACGACAGTGAGGTGCCTCTGCCCTCATTCTGGGGCGGATACCGGGTAATGCCCCATCGTATTGAATTCTGGCAGGGTCGCCCAAGTCGGCTGCATGACCGGTTCGAATACCTCAGGCAAGATGAAGGCTGGGTTATTCAGAGGCTTCAACCATGACAGGCCCAGGCCATGAGTGACATCAGCGACGTTCAGGAGCGTTGTCCCTGGTGCGGGACAGATCCGCTTTACGTGGCGTATCATGATGAAGTTTGGGGGAGGCCGGAATACGACGACCTGGCATTGTTCGAAAAGCTCTGTCTGGATGGCCAGCAGGCGGGCCTGAGCTGGATTACCATTCTCAGGAAGCAGCAAAACTACCGGGCCGCTTACGACGATTTTGACCCCGAGAAAATCGTCCGGTACGACAGCGAGCGCATAGCCACCCTGCTGCAGAACCCCGGCATTATCCGCAACCGGCTTAAGGTAGAGTCGATCATCAAAAACGCCCGGGGCTATCTGGCGCTGAAAGAGCAAGGCCTGTCATTCGGCCGCTTCCTGTGGGATTTTGTGGACGGCAAGCCTGTCCAGAACCATTGGCGCTGCTTTGCCGAGGTGCCGGTCCACACAGCCGCGGCGCAAACGATGTCCAAAGCACTTAGCAAACAGGGCTTCAATTTTGTCGGGCCGACGATTGTGTATGCTTTTATGCAGGCCACTGGCATGGCGAATGATCACCTGGTGTCCTGCCCCCAGCACTCTCACTGCCGCGCTCTGGGTTAAATCTCAAAAAGACCATGCGCCGTCAGGGGCCTTTGAACGGCTATTTAGCCACGCCCTCGCTGATCTTGATATCGCCCTTCGTCGTATTGCTTTCCATACCCGATACCCCGGAGTGCAGTACCGTGCGAATTACATTATCAGAGCTACGAGCGAGGGAATCTGCTTCCATTGAGCTGCTCGAGATCATGTCACTGGAAGGTCAGCGCTACATGGCGCGATTGCGCATCGATGATGAAATGGTGGTGCTGTCCGACAGTGACCGCCAGACACTGCTGTTTCGCAGCAGTTGGGAAGTTCAGGACACTTTGGGCGCTTTTGAATTTGGCCGCACAGACCTTGTTCACCCGTCCGCTTACCATGAAATGATCGGCATGGATTCCGGCACCATCGAGCCCATGCGTATACGGATTCAGGGACAAGAGACATGATCGCAATTGCCCGACTGGCTATTGCCATTGGCCTGCTTGGCTTGCTGCCATTCATTTTCGGCGCCGCTTCATTATTTTGCTGGCCGGAACACAGCGTCTGGCTTACAAACTATTTTTACGTTTACAGCGCTGGCATTCTGGCCTTTATGGCGGGGGTTTACTGGCCTATAGCCTTGCAGCTGGAAGCTCGTTGCTACCCGCTGTCGCCGCTGATCACCATGTTGATCAGCCAATTCTTCTTTATCACTGCCGGAATCGGTCTGCTGTTGCCGCTGGTCTGGCAAATTGTGCTCTATCCCGCTGCTTTTCTGGTTCTCTATGTGGTGGATGTGCGTTGGATGCATCTTTACTGGCCACGCTGGTATCAGAAATTACGTCTTGTACTGACCGGTGTCGCGGTGATTGCACAGGCGGTTGTGGCCGGGTGGTTCCTGTCCGCCGTTTGAACCCTGTCGTGGCCTGGTACTCCTTATGTCCCTATCCATCAGTGTTTATAAGGGATCAGTCCACAAAAAAGCCGGCGATTTTGCCGGCTTTTTTGTTGTTCAGGCCATCTTCAGTTACCAACCATCTCACCCATATCGGCGTACTTGGCCTGTAACTTGGCTAGCGCGCCCTTCTCGATCTGACGAACCCGCTCCCGGCTGATGCCCATATCATCGGAAATCACCTGCAGGGTGTCCGGCTCCGGGCGGTCGAGGCCAAAACGACGACTCAATACGGTTTGCTCCCGTGGATTAAGATCTCCCAGGATACTTTCCAGTATTCTGCGGCGATCACGAGGCACCAACGCTTGTTCAGGCGCTTCCTGCTCACCCAGCGTCAGAGCGTCACCCAGCATCACGTTGCCGTCCTCGGTGGTCGGGGCGTCGGTGGAGATCTCAGCACCGCCATACACCACCAACTCACTCACCCGGCTCGGGGATACTTCCAGTTCCTGGGCCAGTTCACTCTGCCGGGGTGTACGCCCAAGCTTACGATGCAGCCTTAACGTGGTAGCTTGCAGCGCGCGAATCTCATCGACGATGTGATCGGGTGTACGAACAACCCTCTGACCCCGTTTGAGGCAGCGCTTGACCTCCTCACTGATCCACCAGTAAGCATAGGTGGAAAACCGGAAGCCCTTGCTCGGGTCAAACCGTTCCACCGCTTTAATAAGGCCAACATTGCCGTCCTGTATCAGGTCTGACATCGACAGACCACGGTTTGAATGGCGACGGGCTATATGTACCGCCAGCCGCAGATTGCTCTGAATCAGCAGCTCTCGACTTGCCTTCACCAGCCGCAGGGCGCGTTTGGCACGCAAAGTGGGTAACTCAGACTCAGAACGCTGCAGGACCACATCCCGGATGGTTCTTGGAACATCATCACCCAGGCCTTGCACGTCAGCGAGGACATCCAGACAAAAATTCAGGCGGCGGCTAAGCGTGCGCTCGCCTTTTTCGGTCAGTAATTCGTGGCGGGACGCATCTCTGAAGTAGTGGCCAACCAGGGTTTCGGGCTCCCCCTGCGGCACTACGGAAGTGACGGTGACCTGCCGATTAGCTTCTCTCATGGCATTTAGTCCTGTCAGAATTTAGATACTTGAAATACGAACCAAACAGTTCCATGGATCGACAATCAGCCGTTAGTGAAAGCCACAACAAGGGGTTTGAACAATAACAGGAAGAGGATCGGATGCGCCCGCGACATCGCCGTCGGCGCCCCGATCAGGAGGCAGGATTCCACACTTGCGACACCGCCGATCGCGATGGTGTCGCATGGCTCTTTCAGGCAGCCACAATGGCATAGCCATGGTTGTATGGCTCGATCAGAGTCTGATGAAGCTTCGTAATTGCTTTCTTGTAATGAGACTCGTCAATCACGAACTGCATATCAACCTGGCGTAGACACTGGTGGATAGCCAGGATACTGATGTCTTCATCAGCAAGGGCCTGCACAGTTTTAGCCAGAATACCTGGCACGTTCATATCGCTGCCTATCGCTGATACCAGCGCCACTTTGCGGGTGCTGATCTCGGCATTGGGGAACTCTTCCTGCAATGCCTTTACTACCCGCTTAACATGCTTCAGCGTGCTGTCCACGTAATGGGTAATGGTGTTGGCGTTGGTATCCTTGGTGATAAACCGCACCTTGAAACGCGTCAGCACGTCTAGAATACGGCGGTCAAACCCGGGCTCACCCTGCATGTCCTGATCGAACACTTCGATAGCAAACACACCTTTATGGCCAGCGATGATCTCTACCTGGGGTTTTTCACTGACGTAACCACGTGTAATCAGCGTCCCGGTATGCTCCGGCTCAAAGGTGTTCTTTACCCGGAGCGGGATATCATTCTGACGAAGGCCCTT
>JBBQMX010000030.1:0-9153 GCA_038329375.1 Pseudomonadales bacterium
GACGAATAGTGTCCATACGGTCCAGCAAGGGCCTGGGGATAGAGTCCAACTGGTTGGCGGTACAGATAAACAGCACTTTGGACAGGTCCATCCGCACGTCGAGGTAGTGATCAAGGAATTCACGGTTCTGTTCCGGGTCCAGTGTTTCCAGCAATGCCGATGCCGGGTCACCCTGAAAGGACGCGCCGATCTTGTCGATCTCGTCCAGCATGATGACCGGGTTGGCAACTTTGGCGTCTTTCAGGGCCTGAACAAACTTGCCGGGCATGGCGCCGATGTAAGTGCGACGGTGGCCCTTGATTTCCGCCTCATCCCGCATGCCGCCGACGCTGAATCGATAAAATTCACGGCCAAGCGCATCTGCGACCGAGCGGCCGATAGAGGTTTTACCAACCCCCGGCGGGCCAACGAGGAGCAGAATCGAGCCCGAGACCTCACCTTTGAATGTACCCTCCGCCAGGAACTCCACGATGCGGTCCTTAACGTCCCCCAGGCCATCATGATCCCGATCGAGAATGCGACGGGCTTCCGCAAGATCAAAGTGGTCTTTCGACGTCTGGCCCCAGGGCACCTGGGTCAGCCAATCCAGATAATTCCGGGTGACGCCGTATTCCGGAGAGCCTTGTTCAAGCACCTTCAGCTTTTCCAGCTCGTCTTCAAAACGCGTCACCACGTGATCCGGGGGTGATAGTTCGCCCATTCGAGCCTGGAATCGTTCGGCATCGGCGGTTTTGTCGTCCTTCGCCATACCCAGTTCGCGCTGAATGACCTTGAGCTGCTCACGGAGAAAAAACTCACGCTGGTGCTTCTGGACCTTATCGTTAACTTCTTCGTTTATCTCGGCTTGCAGTCGGGCAACTTCCTGCTCCTTGCGCATCAGCAGCAACACTTTCTCCATCCGCCGTAACAGCGGCACGGTATCGAGCACCTCCTGTAACTCGGTGCCCCGGGCGCTGGTCATCGACGCACCAAAATCAGCGAGCGGTGAGCTGTCTTCCGGTCCGAACCGGGACAGATACTGTTTAACCTCCTCGCCATATAACGGGTTGGTGCGGAGCAGATCCTTGATGGCGCTGATGATGGCGAGGGTGTATGCCTTGAGCTCTTCCTTTTGCTCCTCGGGTTCCTCTGGATACTCGACCTCGACCAGATATGGTGGCTTGCGACGCAGCCATTGCACAATCCGAATCCTTTGGACTCCCTGGGCGATGAACTGAATCTTGCCGCTCTCCTGCTGGGCTTGATGCACGCGCACGGCGCAGCCCATGGTTTCAAGCTCGTCACTCCCCGGTACCGGATATTCCTGATCTGAATTGTTCACGAAGCAGAGCCCGAGCATGTGATGGTCGGTTTCACTGACGCGCTTGAGCGTCTCATGCCAGGGTTTCTCGTTTACGACAACAGGCTGAACCTGGGCCGGGAAAAACGGCCGGTTTGACACCGGAATGACGTACATGCGCCGGGGCATGGACTGTCTGGCAAGTGCCAGGCTGCTTTTGCTCTCATCTTTACCGATATACTCGGTGACATCATCAAGTGGGTCCTGCTGGCTTTCATCATTCATGCGGCGTATGAGTCCCTATATGGTTCCACAGGTTTAAAAGCGTATCCCCGTAATGTGACGGCGTCAGCGGTTATTTCAAGGCCGAGCGCTTGCAGGGCTTGAATTTGCCCGCTCCGCCTCTACTAATTAAAATATCACTTTTGTTTTATAGACCGGGACCCAACCATGAGCAGTTCGCCATATATTTTTGACGCCACCGCTGACAACTTTCAGGAAAAAGTCATGCAGGCCTCCATGACAACACCGGTACTCGTGGATGTCTGGGCTGACTGGTGCGGCCCCTGCAAACAGCTGATTCCGATATTGGAGAAATTGGCAGACGACTACAAAGGCGCCTTCATGCTGGCCAAGGTCAATGCGGATGAACAGCAGGAACTGACCAACAGCCTGGGTGTTCGCAGTCTGCCGACCGTTATCCTCGTAAAGAATGGCCAGGCCGTTGACGGTTTCAGTAGTGCTCTGCCGGAGGGCGAAGTTCGCAAGGTGCTGGACAAGCATGTGGACGCGCCCGCCGAGAACCCGCATGACAAAGCTCACCGACTCTGGGAAGAAAACGACCTGGACGGGGCGCTCACCATTCTGACCGAAATGAACCAGAACGATCCAAGCGATCTTAAGGTGCTCATCGACCTTGCCCAGATCAAAGCCGAACTGGGTGATATCGAAACCGCAGAGCAAGTGTTAAACAGCCTACCTCCGGAAGAGAAGCTGCAGCCGCAGGCCCGACAGCTTGCCGCCCGTCTGAAATTCATGAAGCAGGCCGGTGAATTGCCACCGGTGCAGGAACTCGAGAAAACCCTCGACGCCAACCCGAAGGATTCCGCTGCGCTGCATCAGCTTGCCTTGCAGCATGTGCTTAAAGACAACAACGCCGAGGCCATGGACCTGCTGATCCGCCTGATCCAGTCGGACGCAGGGTATAAGGACGGCATCGCCAAAACGACATTGGTTGAGCTGTTCGACAAGCTTGGTAATAATAATCCGGATGTACGGACCTATCGGCGCAAGTTGTATACCCTGATGCATTGATTGATCCGGCGGAGCAGTCATAACCGTAGGTCGGGTAGAGCCAAAGGCGAAACCCGACTGGTACCCCGCAATGTTAAAGCTGCCACCTCAACCCTCATGTTGTGAACTCTGTCAGCGGCCTGTTGGAAAGCTCACCCGCCATCACCTCATCCCCAAGCATCTCCATCGCAAGAAACGATTCCAGAAGCTGTTCAGCAAAGAAGACCTGATCACCCGAACACTATGGGTCTGCCGACCATGCCACAACGCCATTCACAAAGCTGGCACGGAGTATGATTTGGGCCTCCGCTACAATACCCGAGAGAAACTGCTCGAGCTGGAGGAGCTGCGCGCTTTTGTAGACTGGCTGAAGGACAAGCCGGAGGGGTTTGTACCCAAATAAGGATGCGGGCAAACCAGGGATTAGTCAGCCATTACCTGCTTTCATTTCCTCATATTCCTCCTCAAAGAAAAACTTCTCCTCCCCGAAGGCAGGCCTCAATTCATGGAGCCAGGTTGCCGTCTCGCTGTATTCGGCGAAGAACGGTCGCTGCACCCAGTCCGGATTGCGAGCCTGGATAAAGCGCAGCACGAACACCCGCTCACCGTTAATTTGTGCAATGCCCTGAATTTCCACCTTGCCAGGGCCTGCGCTCATGGAGGGGCCTCGGGCCGTGCGGGCGAGGCCGGACACCTGTTTGATGGCATCGCGGTAGATGTGGAAGGCTTCAACCAGCGGCACTTCAAAGTAGTTCTTGGCGCCGGTGTCGCGCTCCACGAACATGTAGTAGGGGATGATGCCCAGTTGTACTTCCTTGCGCCACAGTCTGGCCCAGGCGTCAGCGTTGTCGTTGACGTGTTTGATCAGCGGCCCCTGGGCACGAATCTCGGCACCGGTGGCCCGGATGCGTCGGATGGCTTCCTCGGCAATGTCGGTGGTGATTTCCTGCCAGTGGTTGTAGTGGGCCATGATGGCCACATGTTTGCCGCCATCCACCAGTCGGGTGAACAGGTCGAGCAGCTCTTCGGAGTCCTTGTCCGTCACAAACCGGTAGGGCCAGAAGGTGAGGGCTTTGGTGCCGATCCGGATGGTCTGGATATGGTCAAACTCCGGTTCGAGCAACGGCTCCAGGTATTGCACCAGATGCTTGGTTTTCATCACCATGGGGTCGCCGCCGGTCACCAGAAGGTCACTGATCTCCGGGTGCTCTTTCAGATAGCCGTGGAGTTTGCCGGCATCGGTGCTGGCCATTTTCAGGTCTTTGTCGCCAACAAACTGGGCCCAGCGGAAACAGAAGGTGCAATAGGAGTGGCAGGTCTGGCCCTGAGAAGGGAAAAACAGCACGGTTTCCCGGTACTTGTGCTGAACGCCTTCTAGGACTTCGCCATCAAACTCGGGCAGGTTCATTTCCATTTGCCCTGCCGGATGTGGGTTGAGCTCATCGCGGATTTCCTTGGCCACCGCCTGGATCAGTTTTTTGTCCGCACCTTCGCGATGCATCCGGGCCATGCGTTCAAAATGCTCGTCTTTCAGCATGCCCTTTTGCGGGAACACGAGTTGGTAGATCGGATCGTCGGGAACCTTGTCCCAGTTGATCAGCTCATTGATCACATACTCGTTGACCCGGAAGGGCAGTACGCTGGCAACCACTTTCATTTCAAACAGTGTGGCTGCCGGCAGGTTCTGGATCACCTCGATTTTGTCCATCTGACGGTCGGTGTATACCTGAAACCGCCGTTCTTCGAATTCGACCGCGGGGATGCGGTTCGGAAAGCTGACGATAGAGTTCATGAAACGTCCTGAAGTTGCTTTGTGTTATCGGCGAGGGGGTTTGGCGTCCCGCCCATCACTAAAAATAGGCGAGAAAGTATACAGAAGTGTGAAACTGTTTTCAGGTCTAATGAAAATTCCTGCTGACATCGAGTCGCGGTGCGGGCCCGAGGCTTTGCTGGTATTGAAGTCGATGGATTTTCGCCGGGATAACTGGGTGAGAATTATAAAAATTTTCTTTAGAGCATGAAGGATCGAGCTCGTGATTCGTAATGCTACGACATTGGTCGTATGCAGGTTGTTTGAAATCAGAACTAAAGGCATTATTCTCCTCTATTAACCGAGATTGCGTTCGAATCCGTAGTAAAATTACTACAAAATGAAAACTGCACTGATCTATTAAGGTTTGGCCGGGAATTTCGTCCACTGAACGTTTCCTCGACCTGGCGGCTGCACCCGATTTAGGCAGGAAAATTAATGATCCTGTTCTATGCTGTATTAGGAAGCGTCTTAGTGCCTCGTCTGGTTAATTCGTTAATCTATTGCGTGACGTTGGTAGAAGTTTGCATTTTTGTCGGTTTGAATTTCACATCGCACGGTCGATTGCCCGTTTTATCGGCAGCCGCTGCACTATAGAAGTTTAGGGGAGGGTTTGATGTACCAGGACGATGATCCCATCGAGACCAGTGAATGGTTAGACGCACTGGAATCTCTGATAGAACAAGAAGGCGTCGATCGCGCCAAGTACATTCTCGAAAGGCTCTCCGAGCGAGCCAGCCGCGATGGCACTGAACTGCCATACTCCATCACTACTCCATTCCGGAACTCCATTCCTGTGAATCAGGAGGCTCCCATGCCGGGAGACCTGTTCATGGAACGGAGAATCCGGTCGCTTATCCGTTGGAACGCCATGGCAATGGTAGTGCGGGCCAACCAGCGTCCAGGCGACCTGGGTGGGCACGTATCGTCGTTTTCCTCTGCGGCCACACTCTACGATGTTGGCTTCAACTACTTTTTCCACGGCGGTGACGACAAGCGCGAATCGGACCTGGTGTACTTTCAGGGACACTCTTCGCCGGGCATTTACGCCCGTTCCTACCTGGAAGGCCGGTTCGATGAAGACCGGCTGGACAAGTACCGGGAAGAAGTTGACGGCACCGGGTTGTCGTCCTATCCGCATCCCTGGCTAATGCCGGATTACTGGCAGTTCCCGACAGTATCTATGGGTCTCGGGCCGATCCAGGCCATCTACCAGGCTCACGTAATGAAGTATCTGCACAACCGTGAGCTGGTCGACATGGGCGATCGCAAGGTGTGGTGCTTTGTCGGTGATGGCGAATGCGACGAGCCGGAAACTCTGGGCTCCATATCCATGGCCGGCCGCGAAAATCTCAGCAATCTGATCTTCGTTGTTAACTGCAACCTTCAGCGCCTTGATGGACCGGTGCGAGGCAACGGCAAGATTATCCAGGAGCTTGAGGGCATCTTCCGCGGCGCAGGGTGGAACGTGTTCAAGGTCGTCTGGGGGCGCATGTGGGATCCTTTGTTTGCCAAAGATAAAGAGGGTCTGATGCAGCGTGTTATGGACGAAGCAGTTGACGGCGACCTGCAGAATTTCAAGAGCAATGGCCCGGCGTATACCCGCAAGAATTTCTTTGGCAAGTACCCCGAACTGTCCAAGCTGGTCGAGAACCTGACAGATGAAGATATCGGCAAGCTCAACCGCGGCGGGCATGACCCCTACAAGATCTATGCGGCCTATCATCGTGCCGTTAACGATCACGGTGACCGCCCGACGGTCATCCTCGCCCATACCGTCAAGGGCTACGGTTTCGGCACGGCAGGCGAAGCCCAGAATACGGCGCACTCCCTGAAGAAAATGGATATGGAGCAGCTGAAAGCGTTCCGGGACCGGTTTGCCATTCCGCTGAAAGATGATGAATTGAAGAACACGCCCTATTATCGCCCGGCGCCGGATAGCCCGGAGATGGTGTACATGAAAAAGCGGCGTCAGGACCTGGGTGGTTTCCTGCCCAAGCGACGCAAGGACAGTCAGCGCCTGGAAGTGCCATCTCTTGATACGTTCAAGGCATTACTTGAGGGCTCTAATGGCCGCAAAATTTCCACGACCATGGCCTTCGTGCGAATACTGACTGCGCTGACCAAAGACAAGCGTATCGGTAAGCGTGTGGTCCCGATTGTGCCGGACGAAGCGCGCACCTTCGGTATGGAAGGCATGTTCCGTCAGCTCGGCATCTACACCTCTGAAGGCCAGAAGTACGTGCCTGAAGACCGTGAACAGATCATGTACTACAAAGAGGACAAAAAGGGCCAGGTGCTGGAAGAAGGCATCACAGAAGACGGCTCGATGTCGGCCTGGATTGCAGCTGCAACGTCTTACAGCACCAACAACTTCCCGCTGGTGCCGTTCTACATGTTCTATTCCATGTTCGGTTTCCAGCGTGTGGGTGACCTGGCCTGGGCTGCTGGCGATATCCAGGCTCGCGGTTTTCTGATCGGTGGCACCGCAGGCCGCACCACGCTGAACGGTGAAGGTTTGCAGCACCAGGATGGTCACAGCCACATACTGGCCCAGACCATCCCCAGTTGCAGAGCTTACGACCCTGCGTTCGGGTATGAAATGGCGGTGATTGTTCAGCACGGTATGAAGGAGATGTTCGAGGAAAACACCAACGTCTTCTACTACCTGACCATGGAGAATGAAAACTACGAGCAACCGGCCATACCGAAAGGCAAAAAGGTCGAAGAAGGCATCATCAAAGGCATGTACCTGCTCGAGTCGGCAGAGGTTAAAGGCAGCAAGAAAACACCTCGTGTTCAGCTGCTGGGCTGCGGTGCCATTCTCAATGAAGTGCGCGAAGCGGCGCAGTTGCTGAAGGACGACTACGGTATTGCCAGTGACACCTGGAGTGTGACCAGCTTTAACGAGCTGGCCCGTGACGGCCTGCACATCGAGCGCTGGAACCGTCTGCACCCGGATGACACGGCGAAAGTGTCGTACATCACTCAGTGCCTTGAGAAACAGCAGGGGCCGGTGGTTTCTTCTACCGACTACATGAAGCTGTTTTCGGAGCAGGTGCGGGCTTACATCCCCAAAACCTATTTGACTCTGGGTACCGATGGCTTCGGGCGTAGTGACACCCGCGAAAAACTGCGGAGCCACTTCGAGGTCGACCGTTACTACGTGGCGGTTACAGCGCTTTCGGCGTTGGCGAAAGACGGAGAGATCGAGCAAGACGTGGTTCTCGAAGCTATGCGCAAGTACGGAATCGATCGCAATAAAACGAACCCGGTGCTGAGCTAAGGAGACCGCCATGAGTGAACAGGAAATCAAGGTTCCGGATCTCGGCGGGGCGGATGAGGTTGAAGTTATCGAAATCACCGTCAGCAAGGGTGACTCCGTAGCCGAAGAAGATCCGATCCTGACCGTTGAATCCGACAAGGCCTCCGTTGAGCTGCCGTCACCCTTTGCCGGCAAGATCATCAAAATAACCGTCAAGGTGGGTGATAAGGTCAAGGAAGGGGATGTCGTCGGTATGATGGAAACCAGCGGTGAAGCCGATGGTTCGGACGACGACAAGGGTGCTGGTGATGAAGACGCCGGCGCTGACAAGGACGATAAAGCCGAAACCGAATCGGAAGAAAAGGCTGAGGAGAAAAAGCAGGCGCCGAAGAAATCCGGCGGTTCCCGTAAGGAAACCGTGAAGGTGCCAGCGTTGGACGGTTTCGACGATGTGCCAATTATCGAAATCAACGTCAGCGAAGGTGATGAGGTTGAAGCGGACGACCCGCTGGTGACCGTGGAATCTGACAAGGCCACCATGGAAATCCCGTCTCCTTTTGCGGGCAAGGTCGGCAAGATCCTTGTGTCCGAGGGTGACAAACTCTCTGAGGGCCATGACCTGCTTGAAATGACCATTGCGGAAGAAGGCGGAGAAGAAAGCGGCGAAGAAGGCAACGATAAAGACGCGTCTGCTGAACCGGCCGAATCTTCAAGCGGTGATAAAAAGCAAAGCAAGCCCGAGGCGGAAGGCAAGAGTGCGGAGCCGAAGCCCGAGCAATCGTCAGCTACCTATGAGCCGCCAGCTCCTGGCGCCAAGGTTCATGCCGGACCGGCCGTACGCAAACTGGCCCGTGAGTTCGGGGCGGACCTGGCCCGCATCAAGGGCTCAGGCCCGAAAGATCGCATTGTAAAAGATGATGTACAGCTCTATGTGAAGAGCCAGCTGCAGCAGACGCAGCAGGGCAGCGCGGTGACTGGTGGCGGCGGTGCCGGTATCCCCGGTGTCAAACTGCCGGACTTCAGCAAGTTCGGTGATATTGAACGTGAGTCCATGTCACGCGTAATGTTCGCGACCGCGAACAATATGCATCGCAGCTGGCTGAACGTGCCTCACGTCACCCAGTTCGAAGACGCGGACATCACCGATATGGAAGACTTCCGCAAGGCGCAGAAAGCGGCCGGGGAAGCGAAGGGTCTGAAGCTCACATCGCTGCCATTCCTACTCAAGGCCTGCGCCTATGCATTGAAGGCTCAGCCGGCCTTCAACGTTTCACTGGATATGGACCGCCGTGAAGTGGTGCAGAAGCACTACGTCCACATCGGCCTGGCCGTCGACACCCCAGCAGGCCTGGTTGTGCCGGTCATCCGCGATGTCGACCGCAAAGGCATCTGGGAACTGGCTCGCGAGGCACAGGAACTCGCTGCGAAAGCACGCGACAAGCAACTCAAACCCGCAGAGATGCAGGGCGGCTGCTTTACCATCACTAGCCTTGGTGGCATTGGCGG
>JBBQMX010000031.1:0-9054 GCA_038329375.1 Pseudomonadales bacterium
CAGCGCCACACCCTGAGCGTGGTTGCCCGCCGAGGCGCAGATGACACCCTTGGCTTTCTGTTCTTCCGACAACTGGGAAATTCGGTTGTATGCGCCGCGAATCTTGAAAGAAAACACTGGCTGAAGGTCTTCACGTTTAAGGAAAATATTATTCCTGAAACGCTTGGAGAGACTCTGGGCTTCAGTCAGCGGTGTCTCGATGGCCACATCATAAACGCGGGCACCGAGGATTTTCTTGATATAGCGTTGCGGCATAATGCTGTGATCCAGTGGTCGGCAATACGAATAAAACAGAAATCGGGCGTGAATCCCGCGAAAATAAACGCACAGTGTAGAAAGTTTGCAGAGGGCTCGTCTATAACCCACAACGCTTGAAGGCTATAATTGCCACATCATTTTGTTTTCCCTCACCGGAGCGGACCATGAATCAGGACGAACTCAAACAGGCAGTCGCAAAGGCAGCTTTGGACTATATCGTGCCGAAGCTCACCAGTAACAGCATCATCGGTGTCGGAACCGGAAGTACGGCCAACTTTTTCATCGATTTGCTGGCCGATTATAAAATGGATTTCGAAGGTGCCGTCGCCAGCTCCGACGCAACCTCGGAGCGGCTGAAAAAATGCGGCATACAGGTCTGCGACCTTAACAGCGTGCCAGACCTTGAGTTCTATATTGACGGGGCCGACGAAACCAACGAGCGTCTCGAACTGATCAAGGGCGGGGGCGCTGCCCTTACCCGCGAAAAGATAGTGGCGGCGGTCGCAAAAACGTTTATCTGTATTGCCGACGAGTCCAAAAGCGTTGGCATTTTGGGGACTTTCCCACTGCCCGTTGAGGTTATTCCAATGGCCCGCAGTCATGTTGGGCGGGAAATCGTCAGGCTGGGGGGTGACCCGGTTTACCGCGAGGGGGTCAAAACCGACAACGGCAACATCATTATCGATATCCATAATATGGATCTGAGCCGGCCCATTGTAATGGAAGAGAAACTCAACCAGATCGTCGGCATAGTGACCAACGGCCTGTTTGCCAGGCGACCAGCGGACGTCCTGATGCTGGGCTCGGCTAAAGGCGTCGATACTATCCATCGCAAAGGCATTTAACGGCTGCACCCGAAGTCAGAGCAAAGAACTTAAAGGCCCCATCAAAACCAAGCGATTGCTTGGTTTTGATAATTCAGCGACACTTACCGGTGCGCGGCCCTGATGCAGGCTGGCAAAAACCCCGTCAAACAGGTGGCGATGGCCAAGAACTTTGCCACCAACGTTTGCGAAAAAGTCACCCGGGAGGCCGTACAGATCCACGGAGGGATGGGCTACATGCGGGAATCGGTGGTTGAGCGCCTGTATCGGGATGGCAAGATTCTGTCGATAGGCGGTGGTACCACCGAGATCATGAAAGAGCTGATCGGCAAGCAGATGGGGCTTTAACTGGCCCTGTAAAGGAATATTGCAGGGAAGCTTCAGATCGCGCAGAGCCGATCCAAGAGTCATTCAGAGGCGCCCTAGTTTCGATTGCGATCAGATACCCGTATAATTGCGCCCACTTTTTAACCGCAGTCTAAACGGACAGACGACAGAGGATCGCACATGAACTTTGATCACATCCCAGCTGGCAAAAATCCACCAGAAGACATCTATGTTGCCATCGAAATTCCGGCCAACAGCTCTCCGGTGAAATACGAAATCGACAAGGACATGGGCGCATTGCTGGTGGACCGTTTTATGGCGACACCGATGTTCTACCCCGCCAACTATGGTTTTATCCCTCACACGCTGGCAGACGACGGTGATGCACTTGATGTGCTGGTGGTGACGCCTTATCCAGTTCAGGCAGGCTCTGTTATTCGCTGCCGTCCAGTGGGTGTATTGAACATGGAAGATGAGGCTGGCGGCGATGCCAAGCTGGTAGCGGTCCCCCATGACAAACTGACTAAAGCTTATACCGACGTAAAAGACATCGAAGATCTGCCGCAATTGCTGCGCGACCAGATCAAGCACTTTTTCGAAAACTACAAAACCCTCGAAGCCGGCAAATGGGTCAAGGTTCAGGGTTGGGGTAACGCTGCCGCGGCCCGCAAGGCTATTGAAGAGTCGGTCGCCAACTACCAAGGCTGAACCACACATCTATAAATAAACCGGGCGTTGATGCCCGGTTTTTTATGCCCTAAATCAGCCCCGGGACAACAACTCTCGCAAGTCGATGATGGCCGCATTGGCGCGGGAAAGATAAGCCGCCATGGTCAGCGAATGGTTGGCCAGCACTCCGAAGCCACTACCATTCAGGATGATGGGACTCCACATGGCGCCCTGGGTACCTTGCAACTCGATAATAACCTGACGCGCGCTGGTAAGAGCGTTCTTGTCGTTCAGTACTTTGCGGAAGTCCACTTCAATGGCTTTGAAAATATGCAGCAAAGCCCATGAAGCGCCCCGTGCCTCGTAAAACACGTCGTCGCGCTTGGTCCAGGGCGTTTTGACTTCTTCACCATTAATTTCCTCAGAAAGTGGATCGGTATTGTCGGTCTGGGTCATGGCATCCTGCACTGAAGGTTTGCCCACACTTTCACCAAGCGTACGGGACAAACTGCCCAGCCTGGTCTGTAAATCCGCCAACCAGCTATCCAGGTTATCCGCCCGGGCGAAGAATTGGGCATCGGGCTGACTGGCGCGAGACAGACGGTCAAGATAACTTTTCAGCGCGGAGATACCACGGCGGTATTCGCCTTCGGTGGACGGCAGCGCCCAGCTACCACTATCAAAATTGAACTGCGGCTCGACAATCACGAGGTCTCGATCTTCTGAAGACTGACTTTGGGAGCGGCTGATGTCCTGGCGCATTGCGCGAGACAAGTCCCGCATCTGCACCAGTACGCCGTATTCCCAGGACGGCATATTATCCATCCAGATGCCGGGAGGGAACAGATCATTAGAGATGTAACCGCCAGGTTTATCCAGCAGGGTTTCAGCAATACGTATCATGGTACTGACTGTCGCAAACCCAACCACCGGTTCCCGCTGCATTTCATTTGCCAGCGTCCGGGTATGCTCTCTGACAGAGAAGGTGTCCGGCTCACTACTCCAGATAATGCCAAGCACGATGGTCACCAGGAGGTAAACGACAAGGAGCAGGACAATTACTTTACCCAGGAAGCCTCCTCTAGAGTCTCCTACATCGTCTTTGCGTTCACGAAAGTAACTTTTGATTCGGCTCAGCATAGTATTTCTACCCTATAGTCCTGTGTTGAAAAGGCCTTTGAAACTGGCACCGGTCATTACTTCCCTGGCGCAAGACCTTAAAAGCTATCTTACCATGACGCAATGAACATAAATCTGCAACGAATGCAGGCCACAACCATGCCGCCAAAGCACCACCGGAGCAGGCCTGCCAAGGTAGTACCCAGCGGCATCATCGATATCCAGAGTCTGCAGCAAGACCCGCTCCAACTCCAGAAACATAGACGCTGACGCCTCTGCTGTGTGTGATCGCAATGATCAATTCCAGATAAAAGCGGTGATATTCGTGACAATAAATGTCGCGCATATAGCCTTGATCGATACGTAGAGCCTGAAAATGCAGATTTATGAAATAACTGAAAGGTACGCCACTATAAACCGCTGTTGCCATTGGGCGGGAAGCATCGGCATACGGTCCGTCAAACTCAACGATCAGTGCTTTCATCTTCAGAACGTGGGGCACACGATTCATTTCACAAGTGGAGGGCAACCTCACGCGACACCGAAAAAGCCGGGCGGCGTTGACAAACACTTACACAGCGTCACTTACGCCGACAACATTAAACACTATAGACGCTCTAAAACGATTAGTGTTGATAATTAAAAAGAAAGCAGGCCGGAGCCCAATGAACGACGATACCCAGAAGGATAAACTCAGGCAGCATTTTGCCCGCCGAGTCACCACGCAGGCGAGAGTTGTACTGGATACCTGGCAAAAACTTCGTGAAACACCCGGCAGCGCAGCTGCTTTCCATGCCGATCTTGCTGTGGCTGCCGACAAGCTCGTTCGCTATGCCCAGCGCTTTGGTATGGACAAGCACGCAAATGCTGGCCAGAAGCTGATATCCACTCTGGAGCAATGGCCTGCAGGCGCCCCGCTGGACACAGAGTCAATGGCATTGCTGCAACAGGCGATCGATGAACTCAGCCAGAGCACCTTGCGCCGAACCGACCAGGACGTTGACGAAGCGCCGCGTACCTTCCGCAGAACACCGGTTTACGTGGCGCTGGATAATATGGAAATGGCTGGAAGGCTGATCAAGCAACTCGAATTTTTCGGCTTCCGGGCATCCGCCTTTCCCAATCCGGAGGCACTTCTGGACGCCTGCGCCCTGCACAAGCCCGAAACCATCCTGATGGATGTCAGTTTCGGCGGTCAGCCCAATGAGGGCATCGCCACTGTGGAGCGGCTGCAGGAACGTCATGACACCCCCATCCCGATCGTCTTCATGAGTGACGAAGACGGCACCATTGAAACCCGCTTGCGGGCTTCCCGGTGCGGCGGCGAAGAGTTTTTCTACCCCGCTGTTGACCCTGGCCAGTTGATCGAAAAAATCGAAACCTACACCCACGGCAACACGGTAGAGCCTTACCGCGTACTGGTGCTCGACGACTCCCGGGCGCAAGCCAAGTTTATGGAAACAGTCCTGAAGAAAGCGGGCATGACGGCCCACATCATCACCGACCCCATGCAGATCATCCATGCGCTGGAGTCCTTTACGCCCGAGATCATCATCCTGGATATGTACATGCCTGGCTGCACCGGCATGGAAATTGCCCGGGTGATCCGGCAGCAGGACCGGCTACACAGCGTACCCATCATCTACCTGTCCGCTGAGGACGATGTCGGCAAACAGCTTCACGCCATGAGTCTGGGTGGTGACGATTTCCTCACCAAGCCAATCGATCCCAAGCACCTGATCGCGACCATCCATAACCGGGGTCGCCGCGCTCGATCACTGCTGGCACTGATGATCCGTGACAGCCTGACCGGGCTCTACAATCACACCCATACGCTGTATCTGCTGGACCAGGAGATTGCCAAAGCCAAGCAAAAGGGCCACGAACTCTGCTTTGCCATGTTGGACATTGACTACTTCAAGAAGGTCAACGATACCTTCGGACACCCGATTGGTGACCGGGTATTACGCAGCCTCTCGATGTTCCTCAAGCAACGGCTGCGCAAAACCGACCATGTTGGCCGCTACGGTGGCGAGGAGTTCGCGATCATTTTGCCAGACACTCGTGCAAGCGACGCCCGCAGGGTGCTCAACGAAATTCGCGAGCGATTTTCAGAACTTCTGCAGCCAGCTGGTGAACGTGAGTTCAATGTTACCTTCAGCGGCGGCATTGCAAGCTGGAACGGCGACAGCTCGCAAGCCCTGTGCGAACGGGCCGACCGGGCCCTTTACAAAGCCAAGGAACTGGGTCGCAACTGCGTACTCTCGTCAGACGACTGAAAATGCAATACTTTATCTGCTTGAAATGCCAGGCTCATAAAGCACGCTATGAAACCAACGTCTTATGGACTCGGCGTCACTCCTTCCTGACAATGACTGCTCGTTATCGAACAATTGTTAAAATATGTTGAACTGTTTTTGTTTAATTCGCACGATGGCTGGAAAATGTCGCTATTTTCGGCGATCCTGTTTAAAACAACAGAAAGGCATGGATGAACGATGGCCACGATTCTGGTCTTGCATGGGCCCAATCTGAATATGCTCGGCGTTCGCGAACCCGCGGTTTACGGCCATGAAACCCTGTCAGACATTAACGAGCGGCTGCACCGGCAAGCGGCGGACCACGGCCATCACCTGATGCACCTGCAGTCCAATGCCGAATACGAACTGATTGACCGCATTCATGAGGCACGATCCGACGGCGTCGATTACATCCTGATTAACCCGGCGGCATTTACCCACACCAGCGTTGCACTTCGCGATGCCTTGCTCGCATCCGAAATCGGCTTTATCGAAGTGCATCTCTCCAACGTGTATGCCCGTGAAACGTTCAGACACCACTCCTATTTTTCCGAAATTGCCGATGGTGTGATTTGCGGCCTCGGCAGTATCGGGTATGACTTGGCGCTCCACGCAGCGCTTAAACGCATTCACTGATAAGATAATAACGGGATCGACTATGGACATTCGCAAGATCAAGAAGCTGATTGAGCTACTCGAGGAATCCGACGTCGAGGAGCTGGAGATAAAAGAGGGAGACGACTCGGTAAAGATTTCCCGACGTCGTGAACAGCTCGCCAGTGCTCCGATGTTGAGCCACTATGCGCCATCTCCTCAGCAACATCAGCCTCCGTCTTCACCCGCGCCGGAAGCCCCGGCACCAAGCCCGACGGCTGAACCGGCTGATCGGGGGCACGTGATCAAGTCGCCTATGGTCGGTACTTTCTATGAAGCCGCCTCTCCGTCCTCGAAAGCCTTCGCAACAGAAGGTCAGGCTGTCAAAGCCGGGGATGTTGTCTGCATTATCGAGGCAATGAAAATGATGAATCAGATCGAGGCCGACAAAAGCGGCACCATCTCTGAAATTCTGGTGGAAAACGGCCAGCCGGTCGAATTCGATCAGCCCCTGTTCATCATCACCTGAAAGTGTAGCTGACCCATGGCCATGATCGAGAAAGTACTAATCGCAAACCGGGGTGAGATCGCGCTCCGGATACTACGTGCCTGCAAAGAACTCGGCATTCGCACCGTCGCCGTTCACTCCCAGGTTGACCGTGAACTCATGCACGTTCGCCTAGCGGACGAAACCGTCTGTATCGGGCCGAACAGCGCTACCGACAGTTACCTCAATGTACCGGCACTGATCAGTGCGGCTGAGGTTACCGACTCGGTTGGTATTCACCCGGGCTACGGTTTCCTTGCTGAAAACGCTGATTTCGCCGAGCAGGTCGAGAAGAGCGGCTTCCGCTTTATCGGGCCGCCGGCTGACGTTATTCGTCTGATGGGTAATAAGGTGTCTGCCATCAACTCCATGATCAAGGCGGGTGTACCCACCGTGCCTGGCTCTGATGGCCCCATCGATGATGATGACGAGCGTACACTGACTATTGCCCGTCGCATCGGCTACCCGTTGATCATCAAGGCGGCATCCGGCGGTGGTGGAAGAGGTATGCAGGTGGTTCACACCGAAGCCAGCCTGCTGAAATCGATCCAGATTACGCAGACCGAAGCGCGCAACACATTCGGTGATGAGACTGTCTACCTCGAAAAATACCTTGAACGCCCACGGCACGTGGAAGTTCAGGTCTTGGCCGATATGCACGGCAACGTCATCCATCTTGGCGACCGCGACTGCTCAATGCAGCGCCGGCATCAGAAAGTGCTGGAAGAAGCTCCGGCTCCGAACATTGACCAGAAAGCCCGCAAAAAAACCCTGAAAGCCTGTGTCGATGCCTGTAAAACCATCGGCTACGTCGGCGCCGGCACGTTCGAATTCCTGTATCAGGATGGGCAATTCTACTTCATTGAAATGAATACCCGCGTTCAGGTTGAACATCCGGTCTCCGAAATGGTCACCGGCGTGGACATTGTCCGCGAGCAGTTGCGCATTGCCAGTGGCATGCCACTGCAATACACCCAGGACGACATCAAAATCTCTGGTCACGCCATAGAGTGCCGTATAAATGCAGAGGACCCAGAAACCTTTGTGCCAAATCCCGGTAAGGTCAAGCACTTTCACGCCCCCGGTGGCAACGGGGTTCGGGTCGACTCTCACCTGTACAGTGGTTACACGGTACCGCCTTATTACGACTCGCTGATCGCCAAGCTGATTACCTGGGGCGATGATCGTGAGATCGCCCGCAGACGCATGAAAAACGCGTTGGACGAGCTCGTCGTCGAGGGCATCAAGACCAACCAGCCATTACATCGTAAACTCTTGCGCGACGGCGGCTTTAAACAGGTAGACTTCACCATCCACTACCTGGAACACCTGATACGGAAAAATCATGCCCTGGATTCAACTCCAGATCCCGGCTGATCCGGATAATGCCGATCAGCTTGAGGACCTGCTCATGGAAGTCGGCGCTGAAGCCGTCTCCATGGAAGACGCTGCAGACCAGCCGTTGTATGAGCCAGACCCTGGCACCACGCCACTCTGGTTCGAAACCCGGGTAACCGGACTGTTTGACGCCGAGCGCAACATAGAACAGCTGTGTGCGGAAATCACCGACCGCTGGCATCAACAGACCCAACAGTCCCTGGCCGACATCGATGTCACACTGGTGGAAGACAAAGATTGGGCGCGGGCCTGGATGGAAGACTTCAAACCCCTGCGGTTTGGCGAGCGCTTATGGATTGTCCCCAGCTGGCACGAGGCGCCTGATTCCGACGCCGCCAATCTTTTGCTGGACCCCGGCCTTGCCTTTGGTACCGGAACCCACCAGACCACCGCGCTTTGCCTCGAATGGCTTGACGGTCACGCGGTAGCCGGCAAACAGGTAATTGATTACGGCTGTGGCTCGGGCATTCTGGGCCTTGCCGCCTTGCTGCTGGGCGCAGAGCATGTTATTGGCGTGGACACCGACCCTCAGGCTCTGGAGGCCAGCCGGGAAAACGCCCGACGTAATGATGTGCAGGAAGACCGTCTGGAACTCTACCTTCCCGAGCACGAACCCGAGACTGTTGCAGACGTGGTGCTCGCCAACATACTGGCCCAACCCTTGATAGGACTGGCGCAGCATCTGGCTGCCCGGGTCTGCATTGGCGGAGATATCGTGCTGTCCGGGATTTTGTCGCATCAGGCCCGTGATGTCATGGAGGTGTATGAGCCCTGGTTCATTATGAATGAACCGGAAGAGCGTCAGGAATGGATACGCCTCACAGGCCGCCGACGCGACAGATGACGAACGCGGCTTGAGCGTCTAAACTGCCCCACTCATGGCTGTTCCTCTTCGTGACAGGATTTAAGGATGACTCAAGGTACATTGCTGACTCGCTGCCCTCATTGCGATACCCGCTTCCGGGTCACCAATGAGCAGTTGGGCATTGCCAAAGGCAAGGTTCGTTGCGGCAGCTGC
>JBBQMX010000032.1:0-9051 GCA_038329375.1 Pseudomonadales bacterium
GAGTTCACCGTGGTGAATCCCTCATTGGTGCGGGATCTCAAGGCCCTGGGATTGTGGGACAACGTGATGGTCAACGACCTCAAATACTTCGACGGCAGCGTGCAGCAGATCGACCGTGTTCCGATGGAACTGAAGGCCCGCTACGCCACCGCTTTTGAAATCGACCCGCGCTGGCTGGTGGAAGCCGGTTCGCGCCGCCAGAAATGGCTAGACCAGGCTCAGAGCCTGAACCTGTACATGGCCGAACCCAGCGGTAAAAAGCTGGATGCGCTTTACCAACTGGCCTGGGAACGTGGCCTCAAAACCACCTATTACCTGCGCTCTCTGGGTGCCACCGGCACCGAGAAATCCGCCCCGGTAGCAGCGCCTCAACCGCAGGTATGCAGCATTGATGAGCCGGATTGCGAAGCCTGTCAGTAGAAACTGATTGAGCTGTAACGGCCGACACGGACACGCACGGACGAAGAACGGAATTAAAAAAACAAACTTTATCTTCAGGAGGACACCCCAATGCTGAACTGGGACGATGAATCAAAAACCGAAAACACCGAAACGTCAACCCAAGGCCCCAGCCCGGTCAACGTCGACGACAAACGCGTTATCAACGGCGAAGCCGACATCAACCAGCTGGCGCCGTTCAAGTACCCCTGGGCGTGGGAGTACTTCATGAACGCCAACAAAAACCACTGGACGCCGCTGGACGTGAACATGGCCCAGGATATTCACGACTACCACCACCGCCTGTCTGCGCCAGAAAAGCACGTGTACGAAAACGTGCTGGCCTATCTGACCACCTCTGACATTATGGCCATGCGTAATATCGGGCTGGCGGTGATGGAGAAGATGAGCGCACCGGAGCTGCAGATCTACCAGGCCCGGCAGGTGTACGAAGAAGCCATGCACACCTGGGCTTATCAGCACTGTATTGAAACCTTGAATCTGGACCAGAGCGAGATCTACAACCGCTACCGCGTGGTGCCGCAGATCAACGGCAAAATCCAGGTCGCCAAACGTCGGCTGGACGCCGCCATGCGTCCGGGTATGAACCTGCGCAACAAAAACGACCTGCAGGAGTTCATCATGTCGTACCTGTTCTTTGCGGCGGTATTCGAAGGCACCTGGTTCTACAACGGCTTCAGTCCCATCTTCGCCCTGCAGCGCCGTGGTCTCATGCGCGGCACCGGCGAACAACTGCAGTACATCCTGCGGGACGAAGCCATGCACTTCTCCTTCGGCTTGAAAGTGGTCAACCAAATTCTGGAAGAAGAAAACATCACCTTCGATCCAAAAGCTGTGCGTGAGATGTGGGACGAGTCCGAGGCGGCCGAAATCGACTACGCCAACTACATTCTGCGGGACCCCATACTGGGCTACTCCGCCGAATACCACAGCGAACAGTTCCGCTTCGTGGCCAACCGCCGCGCCCGCACTGTAGGCCTGGAAGAACCCTTCCCGGGCGCCAAGAACGTTTCGCCCTGGCTGGACGAGCAGGCCACCATGCGTAAAGAAAAGAACTTCTTTGAAACGAGGGTGATCGAGTACCAGACCGGGACGCAGCTGGAGTGGTAAGCCAGATCCGACCTGCAGTTGATCGATGCTTGATTGAGGGATGTAATAGCCGATCATTCACCGCCTGCAGGCGCCCGGAGCGCGCGAGGTCAGCCCCCGAAACATTGGGGCAGGGCGCAGAGTGCAAGAGCTTCTTCCATAATTACTTTAATACCGTGGGCCGGATCCACGGCCTGTATAGAGCACTGCCTGTATGCACCATGCGAGGTTTGTGACCGATAAAGCGCAATGGGCAGCGTTTCTGTGATTCATGTCAAAATACTGCACTTCCAGGACGTTTAATGCAGTTTATACACATTCTTGATCTAATAAGGGTGCATTACGCATTCTATCGATGGCCATGCGAACCTCGCTTTACTTCTGCATTGTTGGCGCTGGTTTAGGTGGATTCTGGAGTGGTTCAATGATTCCGGACACCAACCTAGATGGTATTATTGACAGCTTAAGTTAGTACTAGTGATGACTGGGTTGTTTTACCAGAGCACCTGGCAGCGTATTTTCGCCGTCCCTGATAGCAAGGGCATTCGCATCGTGTTTGCCTTCCACCTGGCTGCGATCGATTAAAAGGTCTTTTCCTTGCATATGAGCCCGCTCACCCTCAAGATGTGACCTATTAAAAGGTCTTGGGGAAGGGTCATGACTTATCAAATTTATTCTGAAGTAACCGCGAGCATTTCAGAGCTTAAAAAGAATCCGATGGCGGCCGTGGATTCAGGAGAAGGGTTCCCGATCGTCGTTCTGAACCGGAACAAACCGGCATTCTACTGCGTTCCGGCTGAAATCTACGAAGCCATGCTTGACCGACTTGACGACCAAGAGATGGTAGCAATTGTGAAAGAGAGACTTGTAGAGCCAAGTATTCGAGTCGATCTCAATGAGCTTTAAGTATTCGCTTGCGTTCAAACCATCAGCTCTGAAGGAATGGAAGAAGCTCGCTCCGGCAATTCGGGATCAGTTTAAGAAAAAGCTTACGAAACGCCTTGATGAACCTCACGTTCCAGGTGACGCCCTGTCGGGGCTGCAAGGTTGCTACAAAGTCAAATTAAAGAGTGTTGGATATCGCTTGGTCTACCAGGTTGAGGACGATGAGGTTTTAGTGACTGTTGTGGCCGTGGGGCGCCGGGAACGCGGTGATGTATACGGCAATGCGAAAGATCGGACTTGAATTTGGATAACGCATGAAGCGTAAAAGACAAGCTCACTGATGCATGGTTAAGGACCACACAAAACGAGTCATACAAGATTGAAATAACCCCTTGATAGTCAGCCCTGTCATCCAACTGTCGGAAAACTGACGCAAAGCCTTCACCTTGTCTTGCTAGTTTTTGAGAAATCCAGCAGGAACAGAGTTTATGACGTCTGGCCTTATTTTTTACGCCTTCGCAGCGGTTGCCAGTCTTTACCTCATATACAGGCTAGTGGTCAGGCTTCAGCTTTCACGAGCGAAACATCCCTCGATCCGGGGGCACAGTAACTTTTCCCGGCGCGTTGCCCGCCTGATTCCATTCTTCAGCTACGATAGGCACGGGTTTTTCGCTAGTGACGGCGCACCGCCAGCAGAGCAGCAACAGCGCCGCCACGCGATCCGGGAGTTGCAGACCCATGCTGAGCAGCATACGTCTCCTTCCAAATGTCCTCCTCATCGCCCCGATCAGGAGGACCGGGGCACACCACTAAGGCGCCCACGAACTTCAGCCAATAATTTCGACACAGCGTCTTCAACACTGCCGTTGTTCTCGATCACCAGACACTCCGGGGGAAGTTGCTTTTCCAACTCCCGGGCGCGTCGGATTCTCGCGTCAATTTCCTGCGCTGATTCCCGCCCTCGGAGCTCCAGGCGGCGTTGCAGGCAGGCTGATTCGACACTTATAAGGACTGGAACAAGAGTACCGCCGTAACGCGATCGTGCCTGGTCGAAATAGCCGCGAGACCCATTGACCAGCACCTGACTACCTTGAGCCAGCCAATGGTCTATCTCCCGACCAATTCCATAACGGTAGCCATTTGCGGACCAGTGCATAGCAAAAGTCCCCATGATGACCCGACGCTCGAACTCCGCTTCCGAGAGCCAGACATGCCTTTCCGTGCTGCCATCCGGTTCCCGGGTAATATAACGGTGCGCCACAAGTGGGCTCAGGTCCTCGACATGGCGGTCCCGACAGCCTTGCAGCAGCGTATCCTTGCCGGCGCCGGAGGCACCCATGATGTAAAACAGGTGGCCCGCCCGGGATTCTTCGCGCTGTTGATTGGTTGATCCTGCCATAGCGAGTTCCCTAGTAGACACGTTCGCCACTTCGCCACACCTTGTGAATGACCGGCAACTGACCCCGGGGCTCCACCAGCACCAGGTCCGCCCGTTTGCCCGGCTCGATCAGGCCGCGGTCCTGCAGGTTGGCGCATCGCGCAGGGGTCGCGGTGACGGTAGCGATTGCACTGGCCAGGTCATAATCGTTGTCTTCCATGCCAGCCAGACGGAAGGCCGCATCCAGCAGGCTGGCGGGATAATAATCCGAGGACAGGATATCGAGCACCCCGGCGGCGGCCAGCTCGGCAGCTGCAATGTTGCCGGAGTGGGAGCCGCCTCGCACAATGTTGGGCGCACCCATTAATACCCGCAACCCTTGGTCATGGGAGGCTTTAGCAGCGTCTCGGGTCGTAGGAAATTCCGCAATACGCATACCAAATGCGGCCGACTCCGCAACGTGATCCAGAGTCGCGTCATCATGGCTGGCCAACGGGATACCTCTGGCCTGGCAGATGGCGACTATGGCTTTGCGGTTACAGTCGCTGTGCAGTAGGGCGGATTCCTTGCGGTTGTGGGTGAAGGTGTCCATTTCAGAATCACTGAGGCCGTGCTTGCCCTGGTAATACTGCCGGTACTTGTCTTCCCGAACGAACTGACGTTGCCCTGGGGTGTGATCCATCACCGAGACAAGCTGGAGCAGGGGATGATCGACCAAGTCTTCGAACAGTTGCAGGGTCTCGCCAAAACTGACCTCACAACGCAGGTGCAGCAGGTGATCAGCCCGCAACATGCCCGCGTCACGCGTTTCTGCAAGCGCGTCGATAAGGGTCCTGAGGTGAGCCAGGCGGTTGCTGCCATCGACAACATCACCGACTGAGAGCGCGTCGAATACGGTGGTAATGCCGGACGATACGATATGGGCATCGTGGGTGAGCACGGCCGGATGGCTGGGCCAGATAACGCCCGGTCGTGGCGAAAAATGCTTTTCAAGGTTGTCCGTATGCAGCTCCACCAGACCCGGAATCAGATAGGCCCCCTGGCAATCCTGGGCTCCGGTTACCCGGGTATTCCCCCGCTCTATAGCACTGATCAAACCCTTCTGGACTTTGATTGTGCCGGTAAATACCTCGGTTTCAGTCACAATGCGCGCGTTGGTGAGCAGCAATTCGCTGCTCTCAAGCTGTGGCCGCTCCAGTGTCTGGTCCATGGCGCTCATGCTGCTTCCTCCTTTGCGGGGCTGTTCAGGAGTATCCGACGGTCAGCCAACTGGTCGCGAAGCCCGGCATCGTGGAAAATTCCTACAATAGCTGCGCCGCGTTCCCGGGCCAGCTGGATAAGCGACACCACGACAGCGCAGTTGTCTGCGTCCAAAGAAGCCGTAGGTTCGTCCAGCAGCAGGATGGGGTAATCAACAACAAAGCCCCGGGCGATATTGACCCGCTGCTGCTCGCCGCCGGAAAAGGTCGAAGGAGCGAGGTGCCAGAGCGTCTCGGGTATGTTCAGTTGGCGCAGCAATCCAGAGGCTTTTTCGTAACAGGTCTCCCGGTCTATGCCCTGCGCCCTTAGCGGTTCCATTACCACGTCGAGGGTCGATACCCGGGGAATAACCCGCAGGAATTGGCTGACATAGCCCAGGGTTTGCTGTCGAATGGTGAGGATTTGCCTTGGTGTTGCCGTGACCAGATCTACAAGCTCGCCCTGGTGGCGAACCTCAAGCTGGCCGGACTGAGGCTTGTAGTTGGCGTATAGCGAGCGCAAAAGCGTGCTTTTGCCGGACCCGGAGCGCCCGTCCAGGACCACGCATTCGCCAGCGTTGACGTCGAAGGACACATCAGTGAGGACAGGGTAGGAAACCCCACCTTGGTTGTGCAGGGTGAATCGTTTGTTCAGGTCGGTGACCTGGATCATGATAGTCATTGCAGTTCTCCGGTTCGATCAGAGTGCGGTATCACGGAGTCAACACCGAAGACACCAGCAGTTGGCTGTAAGGGTGTTGTGGGTCATCCAGAATCTGGTCGGTAAGGCCCTGCTCAACTACCTTGCCGCCACGCATGACCATGAGCCGGTGGGATAACAGCCGGGCGACAGCGAGGTCGTGGGTAACCAGCACAACAGAAAGACCCAGGTCCACCACCAGGTTGCGCAGCATGTCCAGCAAGCGGGCCTGAACCGAGACATCGAGCCCGCCGGTAGGCTCATCCATAAAGACCAGCCGCGGCTGGGTGACCAGATTGCGGGCAATCTGCAAGCGCTGCTGCATGCCACCGGAAAAAGTACGGGGCAAATCATCAATACGGGCGGTGTCGATTTCGACTTCCCGTAGCCAGGTTTCTCCTGTTGAACGCAGGGTGCCGTAATGACGTTCACCAATGGCCATCAAGCGCTCTCCAATATTGGCGCCGGCGCTTACGCCCATCCTCAAACCATCTTGGGGATGCTGGTGAACAATGCCCCAGTCGGTGCGCAGCAGGAGCCGCCGTTGGCTTTCGGAAATACCGTAGATGTCGAGTTTGTCGCCCTGTTTGCCGGTATATTCGATCTGCCCGGAATCGGGCGTAAGCATTCCCGAAAGACACTGCAAAAGCGTGGTCTTGCCAGAGCCGGACTCGCCAACAATGCCCAGCACTTCGCCGGGCCAGAGTTCAAAGTCGACGCCATCCACGCCTTTGCCAGGGGCGTAGAGTTTGCGCAGAGCGCTCACCTTTAGCAGAGGCTCGGCCAGGGCCTCTTGTGTCATGGCCATTGCCGCGTTAGTCATACGGCCTCCTGGCGGGCGCCGGTCTCGAGGCGCTGGTTGCAATAGTCGGTATCGGAGCAGATGAAAATGCGCCCGCCCTTATCGTCGGTTACGACTTCATCTAGGAAGGAATGGTCCGATCCGCAGAATTCGCAGGTCTGGTCCCAGCCCTGGATCTCGAAGGGGTGATCCTCGAAGTCCAGGCTCTCGACCCTGGTGAACGGCGGGATGGCGTAAACCCGCTTCTCCCGGCCGGCGCCGAACAGTTGCAGCGCCGGGCTGCCGTGCATCTTGGGGTTGTCAAATTTGGGTATGGGCGAAGGGTCCATCACATAGTGTCCGTTGACCTTGACCGGATAGGCATAGGTGGTGGCGATATGGCCAAAGCGCGCGATGTCTTCATACAGTTTGACGTGCATCACCCCGTATTCCTGCAGGGCATGCATCTTCCGGGTCTCGGTTTCCCGCGGCTCGATAAAGCGCAGGGGGTCGGGAATTGGTACCTGGTAGACCAGAATCTGGCCTTGGCTGAGCGGCGTCTCCGGTATCCGGTGACGGGTCTGGATAACGCTCGCTTCACGGGTGGATTCCGTGGTGGCAATACCGGCGGTGCGGGCAAAAAAACGCCTGATGCTGACGGCATTGGTGGTGTCGTCTGCGCCCTGGTCGATGACTTTGAGAACGTCATCCTGACCGATCACCGTGGCCGTGACCTGCATGCCGCCGGTGCCCCAGCCATAGGGCAAAGGCATCTCGCGTCCGCCGAAGGGCACCTGGTACCCAGGCACCGCCACGGCTTTCAGCAGGCAGCGGCGAATCATGCGTTTGGTCTGCTCGTCCAGATAGGCGAAGTTGTAGCCGGTGTTATCAGTCTGGGTGTCTGGGTTGTGGTTAAGGGATGCGGTGGTCATGCCTGTTTCGCCTCCCGGCGTTGTTTGTTGTCCATGCTCGGCTCGTCTTGGTTGCCGGGTTTGGATGTGCGGTCAACCTGTGAGCCGTGGCGGTCTGATTTGCGTTCTTCAAACTCGTTTCGGAGTCGCCGCAGCAATACCAGCTCAGACTGGAAATCAACGTAGTGGGGTAACTTCAGGTGCGACACGAAACCCGAGGAGTCAAGGTTGTCGCAGTGCGCGAGTACGAACTCCTCGTCCTGTGCCGGCGAGACAATGTCCTCGCCGAGCTCCCGTGCCCGCAGCGCTCGGTCCACCAGCGCCATCGCCAGCGCCTTGCGCTCGGAATTGCCAAACGCCAGGCCGTAGCCACGGGTGAAGCGTGGGGCCTCGGTTTCCGTGCCGATAAACTGGTTGATCATGTCGCATTCGCTAACCTGGATGTCACCGACGATAACGGGAAAGCCCAGTTCTTCCGGCGCTATTTCCACCGCCACTTCGCCTTGGCGGATTTCACCTGCAAAAGGATGATTGCGGCCGTAACCGCGCTGGGTGGAGTAGGCCAGTGCCAACAGGAATCCCTCGTCGCCGCGGGCCAGGGCCTGTAGGCGCAAATCCCGGCCAGCGGGATAGTCCAGTGGTTGGCGGGTAAGATCAGCAGGCGCTTCGGGCTCCGTTGAATCGCCGGTTTGAATGTGATCGCTATTCACAAGCGGGCTTTCAATCAGTCCCTCGCTGTTGAGGAAATCCAGCACCCGCGGGCAGTCTTCCACCGTCTCCTCCGAGGGTGGCGCGGAGGCCCGCTCGCCATTGGCCAGCAAAGTAAAATCCAGCAAACGGTGGGTGTAATCGTAGGTGGGGCCTAGCACCTGGCCGCCAGGTAGATCCTTATAGGCAGCGGAAATCCGGCGCCGGATCGCCATGGTGTTGGTTTCCACGGGCAGGGACGCGAGGAAACGCGGCAAGGTGGTGCGATAGGCCCGCAAAAGGAAGATGGCCTCAATCGCATCGCCGCTGGCCTGCTTGAGCGCCAGTGCAGCGAGTTCCGGGTCATAAAGAGAGCCCTCGGCCATGACCCGGTCAACGGCGAGCCCCATCTGTTCGCGAATCTGGGCAACGCTCAGTTCCGGTAGCGAGGTGTCGCCGCGGCGGGTTTCGTCGAGCCAGCTATGGGCCTGGTCGATGGCTTTTTCGCCGCCTTTGACAGCTACGTACATGTTATACCTCCACTCGGGTGGTGCGTGGCAGACCCATCAGGCCTGTTCCATCGGTGAACAGAAGGTCTACCCCACAAGGAAAGCGACTGCGATTATCGGCCAGCATGCCAGGCCAGCGCGGGTCCAGGCCGGCGATGCCGACTCTGCGCACGCCATCAATCCCAGGGCCACTCAGGGACCAGCTGCTGGCTGCATCCAGACTTTCCACCTGGACGATCACGGTGGTGGAGCGGTCCGGGTATTCATGGCTACCTTGGGCAAAACGGGTCAGGTCGCCGTCGAAATCGGGTGATGTCAGCGCAAACTCTGCCTGTCCGGGTGCGTCCACAAGGCGGCAGCCACAGTGAAAACGCAGCGCGTTCACCAGGGCATCGGTTCTCAGAGACGGGGCAA
>JBBQMX010000033.1:0-9026 GCA_038329375.1 Pseudomonadales bacterium
TGCTGCGCCACGATCCGGTTTATGCCAACAAGGCGCAACGGGTCAGTGAGCTGATGAAAGACATCAGCGAAGTGTTGCTGGCCGAAGATCTTTCCAGACTGGAGCTGCAGAAAAACCCGGAAAAAGTCGCCTTCCACTGTCCGTGTACACTGCAGCACGCGATGCAGAAAAATGGCCTGGTCGAGCAAGTGCTGACCCAGGCTGGCGTCAACCTCACCAAAACCAAAGACAAACACCTGTGCTGCGGGTCCGCCGGCACCTATTCCATCATGCAACCGGAAATGAGTCAGCGGCTGCTGAAAAACAAACTCGAAGCCCTCACCATCGAACAACCCGACCGCATCGTTACCGCTAACATCGGCTGCCAGCTACACCTGGAAACCAAAGCTCAGGTGCCGGTGCAGCATTGGGTGGAGTTGCTGGATCGGTAGGTATAAAGCCTGGTGTTGACTGCAACCGGCTTGCCCGTCTCATCCAGGCTCTGATCATTGGTTTGCCCGACCTATTAATACCGTCTACTATTTTTGAGTAATTGTTCAGAAATGCGGAACTATTTTCTGTTGAGAGGGACCTAAAGAGGAATGTGCAGGCCCCAGGCGCTATCTGCGGGCTTGAAAAATTTGACTCAATCATTTCCTCGCGAGGGTATAAGGCATGGAACCCGCCACTTCTGAAACAGACGAAGACGTCTTGATCGACGGTCTCAAGGCCGGCAATGAAGCCGAATTTCAGCAGGCCGTTCGGCTTTACACACCCGGTATGTTAGCCGTAGCCCGTTACTACCTTGATCATGCCAGTGCCGAAGATGTGGTTCAGGATTGCTGGGTTTCGGTCATTGACGCCATCCATAAGTTTGAAGGGCGCTCGGGTTTGAACACCTGGCTTCACCGAATTGTCGCCAATCGGTGCAAAAACAAGCTGCGCTCGAATAAAAAGGAAGTAGTAACGGATTTTTCTGAAACTCTGGATCCAGAGTTGGCCAACCGCTTCAATGAATCCGGGCGTTGGGGGGTCCCACCCAAGCTGCAATTTCACGATGCCGCCGATGCTTTGATGGAAAACGGTGCGCTCAGCGATTGCCTCGACAAGCACCTGTCTGCGTTGCCGGAAACCCAACGTTCGGCGATCATGCTATATGAGGCGCACCAGCATAAATCCGATGATGTATGTAACATTCTGGATGTCAGCGCCTCTAACCTGAGAGTGCTTCTGCACCGTGGGAGGCAAAGAATTTTTCTTATGGTGGAAACCTTCCAGGAGACTGGCGAATGCTGATGTGCCGAGATCTGGCCGGAATTGCCAGCGACTACACTGATGGCGAACTGGGAACAAGGCAAAAGCTGTCAGTCAAAATGCACTTGATGATGTGTAAGGACTGCCGCTCGTTTATCGGTAATCTTCGCGCCAGCACCAACCTTATGCGAGCGCACTCCTCTGGCAAAACGGACCCTGAACTGATTCGCCGCATTGATGAGCGGGTGGCTCAGGCGCTGAATGCGAATAGAAAAACTGACGATTAAACCCTGCGCCAACAGCACTCATGGCAGCCGTGCCAGCAGCATTGATGCTTTCGATAACCAGACAGAGTGTGTAGAACAGAGCCGGGGCCAGAACGGGCCGGAAAATATGGCTAGAATTCATCTGTGTCACCTCGTTTTCGTAGGTCCATAACCCTCATATCGGGATGCCGATTACCGGTTCCAGATATCTGCCGAAAGGTGCTTGTGCTGAACTGTTTTTGCCCGAAAACGCCTTTTTTGCTCTGCTTCCGGCTTATCTGCCCAGCCCTCCACATTAATCGGCCTCGAAGATCAGGGTTTCCGGATGAAAGGTGTACCAGGCAAACCAGAAGGCCCGGGTTCCGGGCAACAGCTGGCCGGATTCATCACGCAATTCGGCCGAAGGAACGTCCGGATCATAATGGATGCTGACGGTCTTTCCGCCTACCCGATCCTCAAGAACCGCACCATGATCCGCCAGTTCGGGGAACGGCCAGGCCTTGCTTTCACCATTGTGAGCCCAGCCCAGCACCCAGGTTTTCGGGTGATACTTCCGGCTGGTGTGGGTCACCGGAAAGTAGAGCCGCTCGGAATGGTCATAGTCGCCGTAGGGCGACATCCGGTAGTTCCGGCGGTGGCCGGTGTCTGTCGAAAGCACCTGGCCAGCAGAGCCAGCGCGTTCCAGCCAGCGTTGCCAGAGCTCGTGTCGAATGGCGACAGGCTCCAGTTCGGTGCCTGCGAGGGGGCCGGAAACCGCCCGACCTTCAATCTGTGACCATAGAGATTCGGTCTGGTGGTCGTACATCAGCAAGTCACTGTTGTAGAGCAAGCCCGACACACCAAAGGTCAAATGCCGGCCATCCACCACTGGGTCGAATGCCATGCCGGTGCCACAGAGCGGGCAGAAGGTGATCAATACCGGCTCGCCATCCATGTCATGATTGACGATTTCATGCCAGTTCAGAATGCCGACAGGGTACGCAAACCGGGCTTCCTCATGGTCGTAGGTCAGCATCAGGTCGTCAGCACGCCAGGGCAGGGTTTTGATCGAGTCCTCAAATTCTGGATCGTCTATTGAGGGAATGCCATCACGGGGCGGACCTCCACTGAGGATTTCATCAACCGGCACCCGTGCGTTGCTGATATCAAATCCGTTTTTCTGCTCTGCAATGAGCGGCTGTGCCGCAGCCAGGAATACCGCGATAACAACTATCCGTGTCCGTATAGTCAGAATTTTCATATTTACTACCTCCATCCAAGCCAGAGGGCTCATATGGTGATAGACCCCTGAACAACCGAAGTGTTACAGGGCGCCTTTCTGAAACTGTATTTTTTGTGCTTCCTCATGCATCCTCAGCTTCCCGGCGCAAGTGTAGATTCCTTCTAACGCTGGTATGGGTCGGCGCTGTAACGGTCGTTCCGGTCGCCTGTCTGTGTTATCACTAACAACAGAAACATCATCGGGGTACTGCATGCTACTGAACTGGCTTTCGAGGCACCTGACCGCTTACCTTTCGAAAGAAATATCCCGGCACTCCATCAGAACGTCAACCTGGGAAGCCATGGTAAATAGTCTCCAACCCGGAGACGTTCTGCTGGTGGAAGGCAACACGCGGATCAGCGTCGCAATCAAGTACCTGACCCAGTCTACCTGGTCTCATGCGGCGCTTTATCTTGGACCGGATGCCGGACTTGGAACATCGGATAATGGTGAAGCTCACGTGCTCATTGAGGCGGACCTTGAGGACGGTATCCGTCCGCTGCCACTTTGCTATTACCGACACGCCCACACCCGCATATGCCGCCCGGTCGGACTAAGCGACAAAGACCTCCGAACGCTTACGGAATACGCTTCTGGTAGGCTCGGCCATCAGTACGATATGAAAAACGTGTTTGATCTGGCCCGTTACCTTTGGTCGACGCCTCCGGTGCCGACCCGCTACAGACACAAGCTGCTCGCGTTCGGAAGCGGCGATCCCACCCGCGCGATCTGTTCAACCTTCATTGCCGAAGGATTTCAGCATCTGCGTTATCCGATCCTGCCGGTGGTAAAAACACTTCCCGCCAACGATCCTGACTGTGAAGACTGCGTGTATGAGCGTTTCCGGGTCCGGCATCACTCCCTGTTCACCCCGAGGGACTTTGATGCCTCGCCCTATTTCCGGATTATCAAACCCACCATTGAGGGCGATTTCGATTACCGGACCATCGACTGGGAGGACTGGTAGCCTTGAGGCTGCCAGCAATCGGTCCGGTTTCCTCAACCAGCGGCATGAATTCTGCGGGCTACTCCAGCACATGCATAAGTTTGTGCCGGCGATTCACTCAATCATCCAACTCCCATGCGAAGAACTGCAGCCGCTCCTGGAATCCTTTGCCACCCAAAAAAAGGGTGGAGCATGTGGCCCCACCCAAAATCGACAATGGACTTAACAATGCAAAATCACGCTACTGCTTGTCGATGAACTTTTGCTGCTCCTGTCGAGTGAATTCGGTCAGTGCCGCCAGCTCCTGAGAGCCCCATCCGAGGGGCTCGCCGGCCATCGGCGCCACCATGCATATCTGAACCATTTCATCCAGGTGCACCATGTCCATACCGAAGTCCCGCTTGCCCATGGCAACACGATGTGGGTACTCATTCTCGAAGGTGGCGTTATAGCCCACTCCATTGGCATGGCAGGTTGCACAGGACAAACCATTGGAGGACAGGCTGTTGTCATTGAAAAGTTTTTCCCCCATGGCCCTCAGGTCAGCAACGTCACCCTGGTACGGCGTGTAACCCTCGGGGCGGCGCACGGCTTTCTTGAGACTCGCTGAGACGCCTTCTCCCTCAGCTTCGCCTTCGGCCTCTCCTTCAGCTTTGCCTTCGGCTTCTCCCTCGCCTTCCGCACGCGCTTCGGCTTCACCTTCAGCTTCGGCGCGACCTTCTGCTTCGCCCTTTGCTTCCCCTTCAGCCTCTCCCTGCGCGGCTTCCGCAGAGGGTATCAGGCCAAGACTGGAACCTGTGTGTATGTTGAAACCCGCCACAGCCACGACAGTCATCATGGGTACGGATACCATGAGATTTCGCGACAGCTTGCTCAAGAGCGCCTTTCGGTTTTTATCTTTGGACATGTCAGCAACCTCCGGTCGTATTTTCGTTATTCAGGGTGTAGACCCTTCATGCAGGTCTTTGAAGCACGGACACCCTTGCCGCGCATCTGCTGAGTTCAGGCACTTCGGGCCAGGCCTGCCGCCTGGCCTTCCAGATATCGCAGCGTTGAGGGGTGGACGCCAAAATCAGAGCTGATCTTCACCCCGGCCTGTTCGGCCAGCATGCCGACGATGGCCATATGGTGGATGGTGTGGCTGGCCAGAAACACCAGTTCACGTTCCACGCTTGTCTTCACAGTCTGATGCTTACCGGCACTGTTATGGCGCATGTTCAGCTCATCCGCACAGGGCCCTTCAAATCGACTGCGAAGGGCCTTAACGGTCTCCTCCAGGCAATCCCGTGCCGCCCGTCTGTCTTTTTCCAGGGACAGATCCCGGTTGCGATTCTCGTAGTCAAGCAGACCGCCAGCACCAGAAGTGGCTGTCAGCAGCGCGCTGTAGTGATCGATAATGTGCCGGACATGCTTACCGATAACGTGTTGATTTCTCGCACCAAAGCACTGCCGGTACAAAGTTCCCGCCATCTGGTCAAGCAGCTGGACAAGCTGCCCGATCGCATGAACATTTTCATCAACGATCTGGCCCAAGGCCCGGTTATTGTCTGAAACTGGCTGTTTCATCGCATTTATCCGTTTTACGTTGTTCTTTACAGCGCTGTTAACGGCCGTGTGGACACAAGACGGACTCATGCCCACACTTGTTCGCTCATCAGCCCTTGGCTTTACCTTCTGCTTCGCCTTCGCCCTCGGCTTCACCTTCTCCTTCGCCTTCGGCCTTGCCTTCTGCTTCTCCTTCGCCCTTGGCCTTACTTTCTGCCTCGCCTTCGCCCTTGGTTTTACCCTCGGCCTCTGCTTCGCCCGCAGCGACCATCAGATAGTTAGCGTCAAGGTTGGTTTCGGCGGCCGATACGTTGAACGCCGAAGCGCCGACAATGATGGCAAAAACGGGTCCTGTGTACGCGATACCCCGCGCGAGCTTGCCAAGCAATCGCTGTTTCTGTGTTTCTTTGGACATGATGTATCCCCTTCCGTTGTTTCACATTACCGCCGGGCGGGTTGCCCGGCCTTCCTTATACCCGGAGCCAGAGATCCAGCGGATCTCAAAGGCTCCCGGATTTCTGCGGCTGTGTTGTGGAACACCGCATGTTGAGTGCCGCGGCAGCGGCCTCAATATTGTTCATATCGACCAGGTACCGATCACAGGTTTCCAGCCACTCCGCGAGCCGGGTAAACCCATGGGTATCGAGCGGCCGGCCACCAGCGGAACAACACCCGGAAATGAGCTGCCTCAGCGTCTCATTGACCGGAATTGCCCTTAAGCCGTCTTCTTCCCGGAGCCGGACCATACTGGGGATCAGCACCGCACATACCGGGTAGCCACTGCCGGTGACAGCCGAAGAGGCCGGCACAAAATAACCCTCGCCAGACTCCGGCGACAGACGGCCGCCAATACCCTGTTCACCCCAAAGGCTTTCAGAAAAACCCTCCGGAATCTGCAGCGGCAACCCCAGCGCCGAAATCCGGTAATCGGTACCCGATGGCAGTAACGCACCACGGCTATGGTCAGCCTTCAGATAAGCAGACAGGGCCAGCGTCAGAGCATCATGGACGGCTGGTTCGGAGTTGCCGACCAGAAACACCTGCCCGTCCCGGTTCGGGAGCGCGATCAGACCGGCGTCTATGGCAATCTCCTGCGCTTCGGCGGCATGCGTCGCAAGGCAGGCCATGAGTGTTGAGGCAACTCGGGACAGGGGCAGACGGGAACTAAGCACCCTGCCCTCCAGAATCAGGGTGAAACCCGGTGTATCGCGTACGATCTCAAGCCTGGGAAGCGCCTCGGTCCCGGCGACACCGGCAACCGCCATGGGCTGAAGCAGGGCTTCGATCCGGCCAATCAGCGGCGCACTGTCCGCGAACAACCGCACCCGGAAGCGTCCGCAGTCCAGCACCCTGGAAAACGGCGTGGATTCCGGGCTCGGCGTGGTTGCCGGTACTGCCGGCTGGTTGGCGGATGCGTCGGACTGGATCAGGAATCGGTTATTCACCCAGTCGCCGAGAGTATTCCAGACATCGTTCCGGATCACCCAGGCATCCGGAGCGGCCGGCATACTGTGGCTGGCCGATTCATAAAGGGCTGCAGCAATGTCGTCCGGCCCCGCACCCTCGGTGGCCATCAGCCAGATCAGGGAGGCGGTTTCGTTCAGACCACTCAGGTGGCCGAGGCGGGTGTCGTACAGATACACCTGGTCTTCACTGAGGGTGTCTTCCGCCACCCAGCGTTCAAGCCGTGGTTGCTGAAGGGGGCGGTCAGACAGCGCCTGAGCGACCACCCAGTCGGACAGCCTTGGTAACGCCATATAGGGCAGATAGGTAGTCGGATCCGCGCCGGGAACCAGATTTCTGAAACCACCACTGCGGGCCAGTTCGTTCTGGGTTTCACGAACCAGATGCTCCACAACGGAGCCAGTCCCGATGCTATTGGTTTGTTCATTCAGGCCCACTAGAGCCATCAGGTCCGCAACCAGTCCGCCTTTGATCTCCTCTTCAATATTGCCGCCGCTTTCCGGTCCTGCGCACACGTCGAGAGAAGGACTCAGGTTACATTCCAGAACCCAGGGTTTGAGGTCCTCGTCGATCAGGCAGTCAATACCCATCAGCTCGTAACAGCCCCGGGTATCCGCACCCACCACCCTGGAGCGTTCACGCATGGGTTCCAGGGCTGCCAGACAGGTCAGAGCCACCAGGTCCTCAATCTTGGCAAACAGGGCCCCGTCGTCATGGCCCTGTTCCCGGAGCCAGGCCCGGTAACGCTCAAAGTCCACAAACTCCACCGGTACCTCGGCATCGAGGTTCAGGGCATTGACGTCCGGGTTGGTCAGATAGCTGTATGGATTGTTTGCGTTTTCTTCGTTATAGGGCGCGGAAGCCAACTTGGCAAAACCCTGCTGGTAGAGATACACCCGAAAGGGCGAGACCGAGGACACCAGCACATAAAGGCGCAGAACATACTTCCTTTCATGCATGGTGTGGGGGTTCTCGAGGTACTCCTGAACCATCCAGGAGGATTCCAGCGGCACATCGGCCGGGTCCCCAACCAACTGGATACCTTTACCTCGCGCGGCGTTCTTCGGCTTCAGAATCCAGCGTTTACCCGGATTGTCCAACGCTGCCTGCTGGAACACGTGGTAGTCTTCCGGCATAGAGAAGACCCCGGGCACAAACGCGAGGCGTTCGGTCAGGTGTCCGTTCCCTTTGTCCTGTCGTTCAACCCGCTCGCGCAGGTCCATCAGGCTGCGGTAAAGGCGGCTCTTCACCGTGAGCGCATTGTTGCCCGGAATGTGATTGATTTTCCGTTCCGGCCCGACCTCGCTGAAGTAGTTCTGATCCGGCATGCCGGTATACCAGCAGGCGTCCCACTGCTCAGCACTCTCTGCCTTCTGCCACAGGGATTTGTCCAGCGATTGCTCAAAGAACCTGTCCTGCTCGTAGGACCTGTTGCCACCCATCCAGTAGTACCGAGTCATCGTGCCGCGCTCTCCGTTCCGATTGGCCACTGCCCCGACGCTTCGCAAGTCAGTGAGTTATTGGCGTTTCAAGGATGCAGACACGTGAGAATTAAAACTGTTACACCACGGGCTGAATTTTTTCTGCGGCTTAGAGTCCCCTTCTTGAAAGTTGGATGCCGGAAAATCTGGCAAGGGCCACACTTATGGTTTTTCGACACGGCTTGCTTTTTCTCGCACTGGTTTTACCCACAGTACTTGTAGGTATCACTGTGCAATGGCCGTCAGAAGGTCAATGCTTCTGTATGGGTTCTCACTTCTCGACCTGGCTGGTTGTCCGCAAAGTTCAAGCTCCGCACGGTGCCGTCTCCCCCAATGGCGACGGCCATTGCCGTATGGCCGGGGTTATCCGGCGCGCTGCCGAATGCGGTGAGATAGTCCCCTTGCGCCGTGAACTTCTGGATACGGTCGTTATAGAGGGTTGGCCATGACTCGAGACCACCGCAGCAGCAACTCGGGGGTTCGGGGAGATCTGATTCAGGCGACCTGCTTACGGCGCCATGCCAGTTCGTTAGGAATCGTGGCTTTGGGCTGTAGCATGGCGAAGTCCAGATCATCAATTTCCTTGCCATCTTTCAGTCGCTGAACAAAGTCGGGGTTGGCAAGCGCTTTCTTGGCGACTGCCAGCAAAGCTTCCGGGTAGTCAGCGGCAAAATCCTGATGGTTGGTCTCGTTGATGCCGCCATTGATGATCAGCTCAAGGTTATCCACTTCAGCCACAACATCGGCAAGCGACTTCGTGCCTTCAATGAAAGGTGTGCGGCGGACATCCCCGTCGGTGGTATGAACGAAGTCAGCACCGGCATCGCGCA
>JBBQMX010000034.1:0-9011 GCA_038329375.1 Pseudomonadales bacterium
CGCGGGCCACTTCCTCGTCCAGTTGCTTGGGCAGGACCTGAACGTAAACACCCTTGGCGCGGGATTCTTCTGGCAGGTCAGCAAACTTGCGCTCGAACAGGTGCATCTGGGCCAGAACCTGGTTGGCAAAAGAGCCGTCCATGATCCGTGACGGATGCCCGGTAGCATTGCCAAGATTAACAAGGCGGCCCTCGGATAGCAGGATCAGATGATCGTTGGCAGCTTTGTCGCGGTAAATTACGTGTACCTGCGGCTTAACCTCGTCCCATTCCCAGTTTTTACGCATATAGGCCGTATCGATCTCATTGTCGAAGTGGCCTATGTTGCACACCACGGTGCCACTTTTGAGGGCCTTGAGCATGTTGGCGTCGCAGACGTTCATGTTACCGGTGGTGGTGACCAACAGGTCGATATTCTGCAGCAGGGCCTTGTCGATACCCGCTTCGGTGCCGGTATTGACGCCGTTGATATACGGCGACACCACTTCAAAACCGTCCATGCAGGCCTGCATTGCACAGATCGGATCAGCCTCGGTGACTTTAACAATCATGCTTTCCTGGCGCAGTGACGCCGCCGAGCCTTTACCGACATCGCCGTAGCCGATCACCAGTGCTTTCTTACCGGCCATCAGATGGTCGGTAGCGCGCTTTATGGCGTCGTTCAGGCTGTGGCGACAACCGTACTTGTTGTCGTTCTTGGCCTTGGTGACGGCATCGTTGACATTGATGGCGGGGATTTTCAGGGTACCTTCCCGCAGCATTTCCTGCAGGCGGTGTACGCCGGTGGTGGTTTCCTCTGTAACGCCGTGACACTTGCTCAGGATGTCGGGATACTTTTCATGGAGCAGGGCCGTGAGGTCGCCGCCGTCGTCCAGAATCATATTGGGTTCCCAGCCGGGTACATCGGCGCCAACAGTGCGCTCGAGACACCAGTCGTATTCTTCATCGGTTTCGCCTTTCCAGGCAAACACCGGAATTCCGCTCTCGGCAATGGCCGCCGCTGCGTGATCCTGGGTAGAGAAGATGTTGCATGAAGACCAGCGCACGTTGGCGCCCAGTTCGACCAGAGTTTCAATCAGCACGGCGGTCTGGATGGTCATGTGAATACAGCCCATCACGTTGGCGCCTGCCAGAGGCCTCTCTGCCTTGTACTTATTACGCAGGGCCATCAGAGCCGGCATTTCACCTTCTGCGATGTTTATTTCTTTGCGGCCATAAATCGCCTGGCTAATGTCGCGAACTTTGTAATCTGAAAAGCTGTTCAGTTTTTTTGCTGGAGTGATCATGGTGTTCTCCTGTTAAAACCTTGAGCCGCGATCAAATGGCGGCCCGGTGCTATGGAAAAACGTGTAACGGATAGATCTGTACGATCAAACGCCTGCAGCGTCTTTCAAGACTGCGGCTTTATCGGTTTTTTCCCACGGGAAGGTGGTAAAAGTGTCGCCTTTCACGGTCATTTCGAAAGGCTCGCGGCCAAAATGACCATAGGCAGCGGTAGCCCGGTACATCGGATGCAACAGGTCCAGCATGCGGGTGATGGCATAGGGCCGTAAGTCGAAATACTCGCGGACCAGTTTGATGATCTGGTTATCGCTGATCTTTCCGGTACCGAAGGTGTTGATGGAGATCGAGGTGGGCTGGGCAACACCGATGGCGTAAGACACCTGAATTTCACAGCGCTCGGCCAGGCCAGCGGCCACCAGATTTTTGGCCACATAACGACCGGCATAGGCCGCAGAGCGGTCCACTTTTGAGGGGTCTTTACCGGAGAATGCACCGCCACCGTGGCGGGCCATGCCGCCGTAGGTGTCGACGATAATCTTTCGGCCAGTGAGACCACAGTCACCCACCGGGCCACCGATCACGACTTTGCCGGTCGGATTAATGTGGAACTTGTTATTTTTGTCGAGCTGTACTGCCGGCAGAACATGCTTGACCACGAGCTCCATGATGGCTTCTTTCAGGTCGGCCTGGCTGACGTCTTCATCGTGCTGGGTGGACAGTACGACTGCATCGATGCCGGTCACCCGGCCGTTCGCGTAGCGACAGGTTACCTGGCTCTTGGCGTCCGGGCGCAACCAGGGTAGCAGGCCACTCTTGCGAGCTTCGGCCTGGCGCTCAACCAGACGATGGGCGTAGCAAATCGGAGCCGGCATCAGCACGTCGGTCTCGCTGCTCGCGTAGCCAAACATCAGACCCTGGTCACCAGCGCCCTGATCTTCCGGCTTCTGGCGATCGACGCCCTGGGCGATATCAACCGATTGCTTGCCGATGATGTTGATGACGCCGCAGGTATCGCCGTCAAAGCCTACCCTGGATGAGGTGTAGCCCACATCTTTGATCACTGAGCGCACCAGATCTTCCAGGTCGACCCAGGCGGACGTAGTGATTTCACCACCGACGATCGCAACGCCGGTTTTCACCATAGTTTCACAAGCGACTCGGGCGTTAGGGTCTTCCGTGAGAATGGTGTCCAGCACGGCGTCCGAAATCTGGTCGGCCAGTTTGTCAGGATGGCCTTCTGAGACTGACTCGGAAGTAAAAACGCTGTAATCAGACATTGTGTATAGCTCCTTTTGAGCACTTGAACCTGGGTTCTTCTATTAATTTGCCAGATTTTCAACCTGGGCGGCCTAAACGGTAACTTCGTGTATCAAAATGTTTTGATATTGTTTCAGGCGGCGAATCAACCACCCCCCGAGGACTTCCAGAACTCCCTGACCTGGACCTGAAAACCGTTGCGCAGACCGATAAACAGGGATTCTCCAGCCGTGAGGCCGGCTTCGGTGGCCCAGGCCGTTAATTCCTCCGGCTCAAAGCCAAGCCACAGATCACCGCAGTTTTCTGTTACCCAGTCCTGATCGTGGCTGCACAGGTCGCTGATCACCAGGCAGCCACCGCCATTCATCAGCGCGGCCGCATCCAGCAGGATGTCCGCCGGGCTTGGTACGTGGTGTAACACCATATTGGCTACCACAAGGTCAAAAGCATCGCCCCTGTCGAGCAGGGTATCGGTGATCCCTTCCATCAGGTCAACGTTGTTGAGCTTTTCATCAATGCAGGTGCGGGTTGCTTTTGCCAGCATGTCCCGGGAGTTATCCAGCGCCACCACGTGGGGGCACAGCGCTGACAATACCGGCAGAAAAGCACCTTCGCCCGGTCCGATTTCCAGGGCGGTTTTCCATTTCTGCTGCTTCGCCCGCTGGCGTAGCAGGCCGGCCACCGGCCCGGCATAAAGCTCAAACGCTGCAATCAGCTCCTGCTGCTCCCGGAATTGCTCCGCGTGCCGGGAGAAAAACGCCTGAGACTGATCAGCGCGCTGAGTGCGAATGGCGTTAATCCGTTGCTGCAGATGCGGCGGCAAGGGCACCTGGTCCACCATCTCGAATATTTGGCGAATGGTCTGATCAGCCTGCTTGTCGCTTTCCAGGTTCAAGGGACGGCGATAAAAAATTGCGTTGCCCTCACGCTGGGGCTCCAGCAGGCCAGCCTTGCTCATCACTTTCAGGTGATGACTCATACCGGACTGGCGCATATCAAACAGCTGACTTAACTCCAGCACGCCAAACGTGTCGCGCCGCAAAACCCTCAGGATCTCAAGGCGCAAGGGATCCCCGCTTGCCTTGTAGATCGGTGCCAGGGTGTCCACAGAAAGCGGCACGGCAGGATTATCAGTCGCCAGTTGATTCATAGGCGGAAGTGTAGAGGGGGTTCTCTGCTCGATCAATAGCAATATCAAAAAAAATTGATATAGTTCTTGCCTGGTGTTTTTTTGTGCCTTTACGAGGTCTCGGCAATCCACAGTGCATTTCCTGCCAGTCTGAGTTGCTCCTGTGGCCACTAATCGGCGAAAATACGCGCCTTAATTTTGAACAGTGTCCTTTCGGCACTTCTATTCGTGCAGTTGTCAGTGGAGAAATCTTTGATGCCATCTCGTAAAGAACTTGCCAACGCCATTCGCGCGCTCAGCATGGATGCGGTACAGAAGGCGAAATCAGGGCACCCTGGTGCGCCGATGGGGATGGCGGATATCGCCGAGGTTCTGTGGAACGATTACCTGAGCCATAACCCCTCCAATCCGGACTGGGCCAACCGTGACCGTTTTGTGCTTTCCAATGGCCACGGCTCCATGCTGCAATATTCCCTGCTGCACCTCACCGGGTACGATCTGTCTATTGACGACCTGAAAAACTTCCGTCAACTTCACTCGCGCACCCCGGGCCATCCGGAATACGGCTATACGCCGGGGGTTCAGACCACCACCGGCCCGCTGGGCCAGGGCATCGCCAATGCCGTCGGTTTTGCGATTGCGGAGAAAGGCTTGGCGGCCCACTTTAACCGCCCGGGGCACGACATTGTTGACCACTACACCTATGCGTTCCTGGGTGATGGTTGCCTGATGGAAGGTATTTCCCACGAAGTCTGTTCGTTGGCCGGCACGCTGGGTCTGGGCAAACTGGTTCTTTTCTATGATGACAATGGCATCTCCATTGATGGCGAAGTGGAGGGCTGGTTCACCGACGACACCCCCAAACGTTTTGAATCCTATGGCTGGCAGGTTATTCCGGCGGTTGACGGTCACGACGCCGACGCAGTTCGTGCAGCCATTGAGGCGGCCCGCGCAAACACCACCCAACCCACCATGATTTGCTGCAAGACCATCATTGGGTTTGGCGCGCCCAACAAGCAGGGCACAGAAAGCTGTCACGGCGCTCCCCTGGGAGAGGACGAAATTGTCGCAGCCCGCGAGAACCTGGGGTGGAAATACGGTGCCTTTGAAATTCCCAGTGAAATCTATGCCAAGTGGGACGCCAAAGAGAAGGGTGCCTACGCCCAGTCAGCCTGGGAAAAGCAATTTGCCAGCTACGAGAAGGCTGAGCCTGAACTGGCAGCCGAGTTCAAGCGCCGCATGGCGGGTGATCTGCCGGCAGACTTTGCCGGTAAGGCCGGAGCTTACATCCGGGAATGCCAGGCCAAAGGCGAAACCATCGCCAGCCGCAAGGCCTCACAGAACACACTGAACGCCTACGGCCCACTGCTGCCGGAATTGCTGGGGGGCTCCGCCGACCTGGCCGGTTCCAACCTGACCATCTGGAGCGACAGCAAGGGTGTTTCGAAAGATGACGCTGGCGGCAACTACATCTATTACGGTGTCCGTGAGTTCGGCATGGCAGCCATCATGAACGGCATCGCCCTGCACGGTGGTTTTGTGCCCTACGGCGCCACCTTCCTGATCTTCATGGAATACTGCCGTAACGCTGTACGTATGGCGGCGCTGATGAAGCAGCGTACGATCATGGTCTTTACCCATGACTCCATCGGTCTGGGCGAAGACGGCCCTACGCATCAGCCCATTGAGCAGCTGGCCAGCCTGCGCACCACCCCGAACATGAGTGTCTGGCGTCCAGCCGATACGGTGGAATCCGCGGTGGCCTGGAAGGCAGCGCTGGAGCGCAAAAACGGCCCGTCGGCGCTGGTGTTCTCCCGTCAGGCATTGCCCCACCAAGAGCGGGACGACGAAAAGTTGTCAGGCGTCGCCAAAGGCGGCTATATCCTGTCTGACAGTAAAGGCACCCCTGATCTTATTTTCATCGCCACCGGCTCTGAGGTCGGCCTGGCCCAGGATGCTGCGACCGCACTGCGAGAGCAGGGTCATAAGGTGCGGGTGGTTTCGATGCCTTCTACGGATGTTTTCGATGCCCAGAGCGCGAAGTACAAGCAGCACGTGCTGCCGCTGGACGTTACCAATCGCGTTGCCATCGAGGCCGCTATTGAGGACTACTGGTACAAGTATGTGGGCCTGGATGGCCGTGTGGTCGGCATGAGCACTTTCGGCGAATCGGCACCTGCCGGTGAGCTGTTCAAGGAATTCGGGTTCACGGTAGATAACGTGGTTTCAGTTGCACAGGAATTGCTGGACGCCTGATGGCCGCTCACCGGACACCCTACCGGGTTGCTATTAACGGCTACGGGCGCATCGGCCAGTGTGTTCTGCGGGCGCTGTATGAAAACGGTTTCCGCGAACACCTGCAGGTGGTGGCGATCAATGAGTTGTCAGATATCGACACCATTGCGCACCTGACCCGTTACGACTCCACCCATGGCCGGTTTCAGGGCGATGTGCAGGTTGATGATGATACTTTGGTGATCAACGGCGATCGCATCGAAGTAGTCAGCCAGGCTGACCCGTCCCACCTGCCCTGGGGCATTCTGGATATCGACCTGGTGCTGGAGTGTTCCGGAGCGTTTTCAGAGCGTGCGATGGCAGAAGTGCACCTCGGAGCAGGCGCCAGGCACTTGTTGTTTTCTCAGCCTGCGGAATCCGATGTTGATCGCACGGTGGTATTCGGAATCAACGAGGGCGACCTGATGGACACGGACCGGATCGTATCGGGCGCGTCCTGTACCACCAACTGTATTGTTCCGGTCATCAAGATTCTGGATGAAGCCTTCGGGGTGGAGCATGGCAGCACCACTACGATCCATGCCGCAATGAACGATCAGCCGGTGATCGACGCCTATCATCACCAGGATTTGCGTCGCACCCGCAGCGCAATGCACAACATCGTGCCGGTGGATACCGGGTTGGCGAAAGGGATTGAGCGCCTGCTTCCAGAGATGCAGGGACGGTTCAGCTCAGTTGCCATGCGGGTGCCGACCATGAACGTTTCGGCAATCGACATGACGGTGAATGTGCGCAAGGCAACCACCGTGGCGGAGGTCAACGCCCTGTTGCGCGAAACTGCCGATTTTGGTCCGCTTAAGGGTATTCTGGGCTACACCGATGAGCTGCTGGCCAGTTCTGATTTCAACCACGACCCGCGCTCGGGCATTGTTGACGGCGGCCAGACAAGGGTGACCGGCGAACGCATGGTCAAGGTACTGTGCTGGTTTGATAACGAGTGGGGGTTTGCCAATAGAATGCTGGACGTCAGCTGCAGCTGGCTGCTGGCGAAAGCATAATCATGTTGCCGGACTAACCCATCAAGCCTGCAAAGACAGGTGTTTGCCGTTTTTTTTTGGGAAGCGGGGGGGGTATTGCAATCCTCAACATCTACAAAGGAAGGAAAGCCAAATGGCCATCAAGAAAATGACTGATCTGGACCTCGCGGGTAAGCGTGTAATGATCCGGGAAGACCTTAATGTGCCCGTCAGGGACGGCAAAGTGACCAGTGATGCCAGAATCCGTGCATCCCTTGAAACCATCAAATTGGCCAGAGATGCCGGTGCGAAAGTCATGTTGATGTCTCACCTGGGGCGCCCGGAAGAGGGAGTTTACGACCAGGCCTCGTCCCTGCAGCCGGTGGCTGACCGTCTGTCTGAACTGCTCGGCCAGACGGTCCGGCTGGTAACGGGCTATCTTGACGGCGTTGATCATCTGGCTGACGGCGAGGTGGTGTTATTCGAGAACGTGCGCTTCAACAAGGGCGAGAAGAAAGACGACGAAGCCCTTGCCAGGAAGTACGCTTCCTTGTGTGACGTCTTTGTGATGGACGCCTTCGGGACTGCGCATCGCGCCCAGGCGTCTACTCACGGTGTTGCCAGGTTCGCCCCGGAGGCTTGCGCCGGCCCATTGCTGGCCCGCGAGCTGGACGCCCTCGGCAAAGCCCTGGATGACCCCGCCAAGCCCGTGGTGGCTATTGTGGGTGGCTCCAAGGTATCGACCAAGCTGGACGTTTTGACGGCACTCTCCGGCATCTGTGATCAGCTGATTGTTGGCGGAGGCATCGCTAACACCTTCCTCGCCGCCGCCGGGCATCCGGTGGGCAAGTCCTTGTGTGAACACGAGTTGCTGGACACCGCCCGTGAGATTGCCGCCAGAGTCAATATTCCGTTACCGGTCGATGTGGTGGTGGCCAAAGAATTTTCCGAGAACGCCGAGGCGACCACCAAGAACATCAGCGATGTGGCCGAGGACGATATGATCCTGGATGTCGGTCCCCAGACCGCCGGTGAATTTGCCCAACTGCTGAAATCCGCCAAAACCATACTCTGGAACGGCCCGGTAGGGGTATTCGAGTTTGACCAGTTTGGCAACGGCACCCGGGCTCTGGCCGACGCGATCGCGGAAAGTCCGGCATTCTCTTTGGCGGGTGGCGGTGATACCGTTGCCGCCGTCGATAAATACGGAATCAGCGACAAGATCTCCTATATCTCAACGGGAGGCGGGGCATTCCTTGAGTTTGTCGAGGGTAAAACCCTGCCTGCAGTCGCGATCCTGGAACAACGCGGCGCTTAAGAGTCGACTTGCAGGCGGGGTTTTACCCCGCCTGATAACAGTATGCCTACTGAATAACTGAGGAGATTTCCCATGGCCCTGATATCCATGCGCCAATTGCTGGATCACGCCGCTGAGCACGGGTACGGTGTGCCCGCGTTTAACGTCAACAACCTTGAGCAAATGCGGGCCATCATGGAGGCTGCCGATAAAACAGATTCTCCGGTGATCGTTCAGGCATCAGCAGGGGCCCGCAAGTACGCCGGTGCCCCCTTCCTGCGTCACCTGATTCTGGCAGCCATTGAGGAGTTTCCTCATATTCCGGTGGTTATGCATCAGGACCACGGAACCAGCCCCGCTATTTGCCAGCGCTCGATTCAGCTGGGCTTCAGCTCGGTCATGATGGATGGCTCCCTGGGTGAAGATGGCAAGACGCCAGCGGATTTCCAATACAATGTCGATGTCACCCGCCGGACCGTGGACATGGCCCACGCCTGCGGTGTGTCTGTTGAAGGTGAGCTTGGCTGTCTGGGATCTCTTGAGACCGGGCAGGCAGGTGAAGAGGACGGCGTAGGTGCTGAAGGCACCCTGGATCATAGCCAGATGCTGACCGATCCGGAAGAAGCGGCGGACTTCGTCAACAAAACCCACGTGGATGCGCTGGCTATTGCCATTGGCACCAGTCACGGAGCTTACAAGTTCACCCGTCCACCTACGGGTGACATCCTGGCGATTGACCAGATCAAGGCGATTCACAAGCGTATTCCAGACACGCATCTGGTGATGCACGGTTC
>JBBQMX010000035.1:0-8924 GCA_038329375.1 Pseudomonadales bacterium
GCCAACCGGGGCGAAATCGCTTGCCGGATTATCCAGACCGCGCACCGTATGGGCATTCGCTGTGTCGCCGTTTATTCCGATGCCGATCACGACGCCCGCCATGTCGCCATGGCCGACGAGGCGTTCCGGATCGGGCCTGCGCCCAGCAATGAAAGCTACCTGCGGGCGGACAAAATCATTGAGATCGCACTGGCCAGTGGCGCCCAGGCTATTCATCCAGGCTATGGTTTTCTGTCTGAAAATACCGACTTCGCCAAAGCCTGCGAAACCAACAACCTGGTCTTCATCGGGCCGCCCGCTTCGGCGATCGCAGCCATGGGTTCCAAATCCGCTGCCAAGGCCATCATGTCGGAAGCCGGCGTACCCCTGGTGCCCGGCTACCATGAAGCCGACCAGTCACCGGACAAGCTCCGTGAAGAAGCTGACAAATGCGGCTATCCACTGCTACTGAAAGCGGTTGCTGGTGGTGGCGGCAAAGGCATGCGGGTGGTGAACAACCCGGGCGAATTTGACGACGCCCTGGCCGCTGCCAGGCGCGAGGCCAAGAACGCCTTCGGTAACCCCGATATGCTGATCGAGCGCTATCTGACCCAGCCCCGGCATGTGGAAATTCAGGTGTTTTGCGACCAGCATGGCAACGCCGTTTACCTGGCCGAGCGGGATTGCTCCGTTCAGCGGCGCCACCAGAAAGTGCTGGAAGAAGCCCCTGCCCCCGGCCTGTCGGAAACTACCCGCAAAGCCATGGGTGAAGCCGCCGTCAAGGCCGCTCAGGCGATCAACTATGTCGGCGCTGGCACCGTTGAATTTCTCTACGATGTGGACGAGTCCTTCTTCTTTATGGAGATGAACACACGCCTGCAGGTAGAGCATCCGGTCACCGAAATGGTGACCGGACAGGATCTGGTGGAATGGCAATTAAAGGTCGCCGATGGTGAGCCGCTGCCGCTGGAACAATCCCAGATCCGCATTCGCGGCCATGCCCTGGAAGCCCGCATCTATGCGGAAGATCCGGATCAGGACTTCCTGCCCGCCACCGGCATCCTGCGTTACCTGAGTTCCCCCGATGAAAGCGCCCATGTACGGGTAGATACCGGCGTGGTGGAAGGCGATGAAGTCAGCGTTCACTACGACCCGATGATCGCCAAACTGATTGTCTGGGATGAAAACCGCGAGCAGGCCATCAACCGTTTAGTGCAGGCCCTCGAGCATTACCGTATCGCGGGTGTCAAAACCAACATCCGCTTTTTACACGCATTGGCAGACGCTCAGCCGTTTCGCGAAGCAGAACTTAATACCGGCTTTATCGAAAACCATCGCGAGCTGTTGTTTCCGAAATCCCGGCTGGATATCCACAAAGCCCTGGTGCTCGCGACGGGTTTTGTATTGCAACAACGCAAGGCCCGGCAGCGGCAAAGCGCCGATGTATGGTCACCCTTTGCTCGTCAGAACAGCTGGCGCATGAACTCGGAGTACGCCCAGCCCCTGCGCCTGCAGGTGGGTGAAGACTTGCACGAGCTCAAGATTCTGGAGCGGGACGAGAACTACCAGGTCTTCGTCGGTGGCAGCGTCTATCACCTCAACGCCCGGCTCGATGACGATTACTTACAGGCCGTGATCAATGGCCATCGCCTTAGTGTGCACGGCCATCTCCACAACGATCAGCTGGTGCTGTTCTATGAAGGTGACACCTTCATTTGTAGCGTTTATCGTGAGACTTTCGGCACCCAGGATATGGCCGCCGAGGGCAGCCTGAAGGCCCCCATGAACGGCGCCGTAGTGGCCATTCTGGTGCAAGCCGGTGAAGCAGTTACCGCCGGGCAGACCCTGGTAATCATGGAAGCCATGAAAATGGAGCATGCCATTAAGGCGCCTGCCGATGGCGTCGTCAGTGAGCTGTTCTTTGCCGAAGGCGACCAGGTAGCGGAAGGCAACGAGCTGCTGGCCATAGACGTTGAAGAAGAGGAGACCTCCTGATGGCTTTTCCCGATCACATTCGTCTGGTGGAGATGAGCCCTCGCGACGGCTTACAAAACGAGCCCGGCGACATCATCGCCACCACCGTGAAAACCGGACTGATAGACCGCCTCAGCGACAGCGGCTTGAGTCACATAGAAGCCGCCAGCTTTGTGTCGCCAAAATGGGTGCCTCAGATGGCAGATGGTGCCGATGTTATGGCTGGCATCAATCGGCGGAGCGGGGTTCGCTACTCGGTGCTGACGCCAAATCTCAAAGGCTTCGAGAATGCCCTGGCCGCTGGCGCCGATGAAGTCGCAGTGTTTGGCGCCGCGTCTGAATCGTTCAGCCAGAAAAACATCAACTGCTCGGTAGCAGAGAGCCTTGAGCGGTTTCAACCGGTAATGGAAGCGGCTCAGAAAGCCGGCATTCCGGTGCGCGGTTATGTATCCACCGTGCTTGGCTGCCCCTACGAAGGCGATATCGCCCCGGAGAAAGTCGCCACTGTTGCCCGGGCCCTGCTGGATATGGGGTGCTACGAGATCTCTCTGGGCGACACCATTGGCGTAGGCACCCCTCTGAAAGCCAAACGCATGCTGGAAGCCGTGGCAAAACACGTCCCGATGGAGCGCCTGGCCGCCCACTTCCATGACACCTACGGGCAGGCTCTGGCCAATCTTTATGCGGTGATCGAGGAAGGTGTCGCAGTCATTGACTCTTCAGTGGCAGGCCTGGGTGGGTGTCCCTACGCCAAAGGCGCCTCCGGCAACGTCGCCACTGAAGATGTGCTCTATCTGCTAAACGGACTGGGAATCAACACCGGAGTAGATCTGGACAAACTGGTCGCCACCGGCGACTGGATCAGTCAGCAACTGACGCGGCACAACGGCTCGAAAGTCGGCCAGGCGCTTTCGGGAGGCAATACCTGTAGCTCCTGAACAGGCAATGGTTCCTGATTACCCATAACAACAGCGATCGATAAGGACGAAGCCACCATGGCCAAAGACCACAGACCAACGGGATTAAACCTGCCGGTGCCGGAACTCAAAGACCTGCCGGAAGACACCCACCGCTACTTTGAGATCTGCCAGACCAAGCTGGGAATGGTCCCCAACGTCTTGAAGGCCTACAGCCAGAATCTGGCTCAGCTGGAAGCCTTCACCCGCATTTACAACGAGATGATGCTGGGGGAAAGTGAGCTGGACAAACTGGAGCGGGAAATGGTTGCGGTGGTGGTGTCGTCCGAGAACAAATGCTTCTACTGCCTGGTGGCCCATGGCGCTGCGGTTCGCAAATACAGCGGTGACCCGACCCTGGGCGAGCACCTGGTGATGAACTATCGCAGTGCTGACCTCAGCCCCCGCCACCGGGCCATGCTGGATTTTGCATCTGCCCTCACCCGGTCCCCGGCCACCGTTACCGAAGCAGACACCGAGGCCCTTCGCCAGGCAGGTTTCAGCGACCAGGCAATCTGGGATCTGAGCAATATAGTGGGCTTCTACAACATGACCAACCGCGTGGCGATTGCCAGTGACATGCGGCCGAATCCTGAATATCACAGCCAGAGTCGCCAACCGGGCAAATAGGCCCGCTGGCTCTCCAGTACAACAATAAATGGAGGCAGACCATGAACCCGATACTTCCCAGCTACACCAGCGGTATTTCTGACAAACCGCTGCTCGGCATGACCATCGGCGATATGCTGGACCGCACGGCCGGACAGTTTCCCGACAACGACGCCCTGATTGCGCTGCACCAGAATATTCGCTGGACCTACCGTGAGTTCCAGGCTGAAGTGAACCGCTGCGCCCGGGCCTTCCTGGCCATTGGCGTCAAGCCCGGGGACCGGGTTGGCATGTGGTCGCCCAACCGCTACGAGTGGACCGTCACCCAATTTGCCACCGCCAAGATCGGCGCCATTCTGGTGAACATTAACCCGGCTTACGGTGTGTTTGAGCTGGAATACGCCTTGAACCTGGCCGGGACCCGCTTTCTGGTGACCGCGGACGCGTTCAAGGCGTCGGACTACCGGGGCATGCTGTACGAACTGGCGCCCGAGCTCAAAAACTGTCGCCCGGGCCAGTTGCAGTGCAAGCGGCTGCCGCAGCTGGAAGGCATCATCAACCTCGATACTCACGCCCACGAAGGTATGTGGTCCTGGGCGGAGTTCCTCAAACACGCCGACGAGGCGGATCAGTCGAAGGTAGACAAGATACAGGCTACCCTACAGTTTGATGACCCCATCAACATCCAGTTTACCTCCGGCACTACCGGTGCTCCCAAAGGCGCCACGCTGTCGCACCACAACATCCTCAACAATGGCTATTTCGTCGCCGAAAGCATGAACTTCAATGAGCGCGACCGGCTGGTCATCCCGGTGCCTCTCTACCACTGCTTTGGCATGGTCATGGCCAACCTTGGCTGTGTGACCCACGGCTCCACCATGATTTACCCCGGCGAGGGCTTTGAGCCCCGCTCGGTACTGGAAGCCGTACACAAAGAAAAGGCCACCGCGCTGTACGGTGTGCCCACCATGTTTATTGCAGAACTGAGCCATCCGGATTTCGAACAGTTTGATCTTTCCAGCCTGCGCACCGGCATCATGGCGGGCTCGATCTGCCCATCCGAAGTGATGAAACAGGTCAACGGCAAGATGCACATCAAAGACCTGCAGATAGCCTACGGCATGACCGAAACCAGCCCGGTGTCGACCCAGACCCGCTCCACCGACCCGTTTGAAAAGCAGGTCACCACCGTTGGCCGCACCCAGCCGCATCTGGAAAGCAAAGTCGTCGACCCCGCTACCGGCGCCATACAGCCCCGGGGTGAAATTGGTGAACTCTGCACCCGTGGTTACAGCGTAATGCTGAAATACTGGAACAACGAAGAGAAAACCCGCGAAACCATCGACGAAGCAGGCTGGATGCACACCGGCGACCTGGCGGAAATGGACGAAGACGGGTATGTACAGATTGTCGGTCGCATCAAGGACATGGTCATCCGCGGTGGCGAGAACATCTACCCGAAAGAAATCGAAGAGTTTCTCTACACCCATCCGGCCGTATCCGAAGTACAGGTAACCGGCATCCCGGACGACAAGTACGGTGAAGAGCTGATCGCCTGGGTGAAACTCAAACCCGAAGCAGACGACGTCAGCCCGGAAGACCTGCAAGCCTTCTGCAAAGGCAAGATCGCCCACTACAAGATTCCCCGCAACTTCAAGTTTGTGGACGAATTCCCGATGACCGTTACCGGGAAAATCCAGAAATTCAAAATGCGGGAAATTTCCATTGAGGAGATGGGGTTGAAGAAGTAAGCCTCGGTCCTTGCTCTGCTCCTGGCTCAAACCCGGCTATTTGTTGAGGCCGGGCCTAAACTGAAAGCACACCTTTACCGAAAAAGCGCCCTGCCCCTCCAGCACGGCGCTTTTTTATCTGCGGGGCACCCGCAGTCACGATTAAAGGGAATAACAATCGTTGCGACCATGATCCCGGCACCCGCGTTCAAATTCGTTAATTTTTATTCGCATCAATCGCTTATCGAACATCAAGAATAATGGGATAGTGGTCAAAGCGATCGCTTTTGCAAGTACCGAACTCTTCAGTATTGCCGGAACTCATTGACCTGACGCCATTTTTTGCCTAGTTTTGAACATTAACTTCTGGAAATATGAGTCGCGGGCAAAACGGTCGTGGGGACTTATATACAAATGTTGGATGCCGCGAAGTGGGGCATTGATTCGGCGCAAGCGGGTGGTATGATATTGTCATACTTCTGCGATATTAGGGGTACCAGCTATGAGCATGCACCGGAAAACCATCACGCTGACTGAACAACAAGACGACTGGGTGAAAGGCCAGATTGAAAGCGGACACTTCGGCAATGATAGTGAGTATATCCGCCATCTCATCCGGCGAGACCAGCAGGCCCAAGAACGTCTTGCCACGCTGAGGCAGGCCCTCGCTGAGGGCGAGTCAAGCGGGAAACCGAAGCCGGTCGATATATCGGCTATCAAGGCGGCTGGCCGGAAGCGAGTAAAGGCAGCTAATTAGTGCTCAAGCTGAGCGTCACGCCGAAGGCGGAATCAGACCTCATCGGAATTTGGGTGGATACCTGCGAAAAATGGGGTGTTGATCAGGCTGATAAATACCTGGATCAGTTGGAGGCAGGATTGAAACAGCTGATTAATCATCCATCACTCGGCGCGAACTACGCCCATGTTCTTCCTGGGTATCGCAGGTTGCAGGTCGAGCATCACGCAGTTTTTTATCAAGTGCTTGAACCGGAGGTGGTCGTTGTTCGGGTGCTGCACGAGGGCATGGATGCACCTGAAAGGCTTCTGGATTAGTGGCGGCTATGTTTCCGGCGCAGCTTCAAGACTTCCATCCAGGCCCCGTGCCGTTGTCGCCCAACAAGTAGCTGCACTCGGAAAAATTACTCGCTGGCGCTCCCAATTTTCCAGTGAGCAAGTCGTTAAATTCTTTGGCGCACCCTCGTTGACTATGGTGTAATACATAGTAGTCACCGAACTCAAGGGTACACCAATGAGCGTCACTACAGTCCGTCTACAAGCAGAAGTTGAGCAGCACCTGGAAACAATCGCTAGCAGGCTCCATCGGAGTAAGGGCTGGGTGATTAATCAGGCACTGTCCGAATACATTGAAAGGCAGCAGCGAGAGCAAGAGCGCTGGCAGCAAACGCTGGAGGCAATGGAGTCTGCCGCCCAAGGAAAGGTGGTTGATGCCAGCGAGGTTCATAGTTGGCTAAAAAGCTGGGGCACCGATAATGAGAAGGATGCGCCGAGGTCAGGTAAGTGAAACTGGTTTACACGGATGAAGCTATTGAAGATTTGAAACGCCTCAGGGAGTTCATCGCAGTCCACAACCACTCTGCGGCAGGCAAGATAGCCGCAGAACTGGTTGGCAAAATCAAATTGCTACCAGACTTTCCCAAACTGGGGACACCGGTTGAAATGGCGCCGGTACCTGACTCCGTCCGCGATATGGTTTTTGGCAAGTACGTAGTCCGCTATTCAGTACACGTCAGTGCCATCATTATTCTTCGGGTATGGCACGAGCTGGAGGGTGAACGGTAACAATTTAACCAGCCGCTGTTGCCGGACAATTTTCCACCGCTTAGCGGCTCCATAATTGCCGCAAAGCTCTGCGTTAAATCAGTAGTGGTACCGGAGCTGAGCGATGAGTAAGGCGTCATCCGTGACCTTGTAGACCATTCGGTGCTCTTCATTGATTCGACGAGACCAGTACCCAGTCAGACTATGTTTAAGGGGCTCCGGCTTACCAATACCTTCGAACGGTTCGCGTTTGGTTTGCTTGATCAGCTTGTTGATTCTGTTAAGAACTTTTTTGTCGGTTTTCTGCCAGTACAGATAGTCTTCCCAAGCATTCTCGGAAAAGATGAGTTTCATTCAAGAAGTTCCTTTTCCTGGCCGCCGCTTTGTTCCAGTTCGGCAACGGATTCCAACAGTCGACGGGCATTCTTCGGCGCGCGCAGAAGGTAGGCGGTCTCTTGCAGTGCTTCATAGTCTTCAAGAGAGATCATTACCACTGATTGCGATTTGCTCCGGGTGATGATCACTGGGGAGTGGTCTTCACAGACTTGCTCCATGGTTTTTGCTAGATTGGTTCTGGCGGCGGTGTAGCTAATGGCATCCATAGATTGCACCTGTACAGGATATTGTCCTGTCCAGCATATCGTACACAAAAGGATTTAACAATCGGCTGCACAGCGACTGATAGGGCATATCCCAAAAACCGGGACAGATTTATTTTTGATGTCTATCGGGTGGATCCAGGCTTTATTACGGTAGGCCAAGCATGAAACCACTTCCACACTTCGGTAGCGTGTGGCGCCATGCACAGAACGGATTCTGTGCTCAGACGGCAGGGAGTCGCTGATGCCCAGACAAGCTCCAGTCATTGTTCTCGGTCTCCCTCGTCTTTTACGCCTACACTAAAATGCCAAATAACCAAGAGAGCATTATGGAACTCGAATCTACAACACTGACCATGACCATTTTAATGACACCGGATATGGCCAACTTTTCCGGAAATGTGCATGGTGGCACTTTGCTTAAGTGCCTTGATGAGGTGGCCTATGCTTGCGCCAGCCGCTACGCAGGTTCTTATGTCGTCACCCTGTCCGTCGACCAGGTAATGTTTCTTCAACCCGTTCATGTCGGTGAACTGGTTACCTTCCTGGCCAGCGTTAACTACACAGGGCGCACATCAATGGAGGTGGGCATAAAAGTAATCACGGAAAACATCCGTGAAAAGCTGGTCAGACATACTAACAGCTGCTTTTTTACTATGGTGTCGGTTGATGAGAATGGGAAAGCCGTCGAAGTGCCCAAGCTGGAACCGCGCACTGGTGATCAAATCAGGCGCTTTGCTAACGGCCAGGAGCGCCGTGCAATTCGTGTTGAATTAGAGGAACGCTATAAGGCGCTTCATAGTCCAGAAGCATAGCAGCGAAAACCGGGGCAGGTTTATCTTCTTGGACTTCGAGGCAGCTAAATCGGGTAGCCGAGGGTATCTAACCCTCAGCCCCCACAACACTCTGCACCGATGCGGAGGCGATCAAAAATGGGTGATAGAAACCTTGGGGCAGAGATTCTCGACGGTATTAATGAGATCAAGCAGTTCAAGAAGCGCAAGTTAGCTCTGCGAACTCGTGAGTTATCTGAACCCTCGCCGCCTAACGTCATTCGGTTAAAGCTGAACCTGTCACAATCGGCATTTGCTGGTCTTGTGGGGGTACGCGTGCGAACCTTTCGGGATTGGTAGCAGGGTCGAAGAGAGTCACGAGGTCCGGCAGTTGCCCTTTTGCACATTGCTGAGCAACATCCGGAAGTTTTTAATCAGCTTCACTGAGCAAAGTGAGGTGTAACCAGGCTATGCACCGGATATTGCGCTTCCCCCAGTTCAGTGGGCCGTTCGTTGAACGCTGTC
>JBBQMX010000036.1:0-8922 GCA_038329375.1 Pseudomonadales bacterium
GGCACCTCATGGCCCCACAGGTGAATACCTCTCTGGGCGAGTTCCCGGGGCCGACCGATGTCTGGGAACAGGCCGGGCAACTCTGGCAGGAGCATCAGTTAGAACAGGATCGCGCCGACAAGTTTGTCACCATGCAGCAAGAACGCAATGCCAGCATTCTGGCGGACAATCCGGACGCAGACGTCCGTATACGGGACTACCCGGGCGCGCCAACATTCTTCAGCCAGATCGGCACCAGCCTGCTGACGGTGCTGTCAGGCTTCCTGCTGGCCAGCATCATTGCGGTGCCGGTGGGCATCATGATTGGCCTGAATCGCTATTTTGCGGCGGCGGTAAACCCGCTGATCCAGATTTTCAAACCGGTCTCGCCTCTGGCCTGGCTGCCGCTGGTGACGATGGTGGTATCGGCAACCTATGTCAGCGATGACCCGATGTTCGAGAAGGCGTTCATCACCTCGATGATCACCGTCACCCTTTGCAGCCTGTGGCCAACTCTGATCAACACCAGTGTCGGGGTAGCCGCTGTCGACCCGGACTTGCTGAATGTCTCGAAAGTGCTGCGACTGTCATTCTGGTCCCACACCCGAAAGGTCGTATTGCCGTCAGCGGTACCAATGATTTTCACCGGCCTGAGAGTCTCATTGGGTATCGCCTGGATGGTACTGATCGCCGCCGAAATGCTGGCCCAGAATCCGGGCCTGGGCAAATTTGTCTGGGACGAGTTCCAGAACGGCAGCAGCCAGTCCCTGAGCCGCATTATGGTCGCTGTTCTGGCCATCGGCTTCATCGGCTTTGTGCTGGATCGAATCATGCTACTGATCCAGAAAAAAATAGCCTGGAACGAATAGCGAGTAAAAAGGAGAGCAACATGAGTAAATCTCACCTGGAACTGACCGGCGTACAGATGGCCTTCGACACACCCGATGGACCGTTTGTCGCCCTGGACAACATCAATCTCAAGATCAGCAAGGGCGAATTTGTCTCGCTGATCGGCCACTCCGGCTGCGGTAAATCAACGGTCCTGAATATTGTGGCGGGGTTGCTGCAAGCCAGCCGGGGCGGCTGTGTACTTGACGGCCATGAAGTCAACACACCGGGGCCGGAGCGCGCGGTGGTGTTCCAGAATCACGCCCTGATGCCCTGGCTAACGGTTTACGAGAACGTGCAACTCGCGGTCCAGCAGGTATTTCGTAAAACCATGAGCCGGCGCGAGCGCCGGGAATGGATCATGCACAACCTGGCACTGGTAAATATGGAACACGCCGCCCACAAGCGCCCCGGGGAAATTTCCGGTGGTATGGCCCAGCGCGTGGGTATTGCCCGGGCCCTGGCGATGAAGCCCAGCGTGTTGCTGATGGATGAACCTTTCGGCGCCCTCGATGCCCTGACTCGCGCCCACCTGCAAGACGCTCTGATGGAAATACAGCAGGATCTGAACAGCACGGTGATCATGATCACCCACGACGTGGACGAAGCCGTGCTGTTGTCAGACCGCATTATCATGATGACCAACGGTCCTGCCGCCAACATCGGTGAGGAACTGACCATTGACCTGCCCCGACCCCGTAACCGGGTGACCCTGGCGGATAACCCCGACTACGTTCACTGCCGTCAGGCCGTGCTGTCATTCCTCTACGAAAAGCAGACCTTCCCGGGCAAAGGTAAGGCTGAACCCGCCCCCGCAACGACGACAATCGAAGACGAGGCTGGCAGAACCGAGCCGAGGGTGGCGGCGACAGAGCACCATCTCAAAAAGGAAAAACCTGCCCCTGAAAAGCAGCGTGCTATTGCCTGATCTCCAAATCGGCTTGCGCCAGGACAGTGCAGAATCAATGGGTAATGAGTTATACCGGGGCACCGGCCGTAGCGCAAATATTCACTTATCAGGACCAACCTCCTGTTTTTAAAAACCATTCATATATGGCATGGATATCGCAACGCTTTAGGTAAGGATGAATGTCCTGGTCATGGAGGACCGGACCATCAGAATATTGTTGTTGGCACTGGCGCCGGACCATCAATCCCCTTGGGGGATGAGATGCTCTGGCTTTTTTTCGTTGGAGCAAAAGCATGACACAGCAAAAATTGGTGATCGTAGGACACGGCATGGTAGCCCAGCGTCTGCTGGAGCACCTTTGCGACCGGCCGGTCTCGCCTTACAGCGAGATTGTGGTCCTCAGTGGCGAGCCCGCCAGCGCCTACAACCGTATTCTACTGTCATCCTGGCTGGCCGGTGATGCCGAGCCTGAGAGTCTGACCCTGAAGCCTGATGACTGGTTCGCAGAGCGCGGCATTATCTTGCGCCAGGGCGACCCCGTTACCGGTATAGATTGCGCCAACAAGACGGTATACACCGACCAGGGCCACAGTGAACACTACGACCAACTCGTGCTCGCCACCGGCTCGCGCTCCGCCAGCCTGTGCCTTGGAGGCGAAAACCTGGCTGGCGTGGTCGGCTTCCGGGACCTGCGCGATACCCGCAAGTTGATCGACATCAGCAAACGCAACCGTCGGGCAGTGGTCATCGGCGGTGGTTTTCTGGGGCTGGAGGCCGCCGAGGGCCTGCGCCAAAGAGGCATGTCCGTCACCCTGCTGCACCGTGGCAGCCACTTGCTGAACCGCCAGCTGGACGCCATCGGCGGAGCGCTGTTGGAGCGCTCTCTGACACAGCGGGGGCTCTCTATCCAGACCCGCACCTCGCCCGTGGCCTTACTCGGTAACCAGCGGGTCCGTGCGGTTCAACTCGACAATGACACCCTGATCAGCACCGACCTGGTGGTCATTGCCGCTGGGATTACACCCAATGCGGAACTGGCCAAAGCAGCCGGGCTGGACTGTGACCGCGCCATCCTGGTGGATGGACGCCTGCAAACCAGTGACGCGTCCGTGTTCGCGTTGGGCGAGTGCTGCCAGCTTGATGACCTCACTTTTGGCCTGGTCGACCCCGGCTATCAGCAAGCCCAGGTGCTCGCAAAGGTGCTCTGCGAATCCGACAGCGCTGCTTTCTATGCCCCCAGCGTCATCCCCACACGATTGAAAATCAGTGGCATACCGATTTTCTCCTGCGGACAGACCCGACCGGACCACAACACTGAATCCGTGGTGTGGCAGGACCATAGCAACAACCGTTACTGCCGTTTATTGATCCGCAACCAGACCTTGGCCGGGGCCGTGCTTTTCGGCGAAACACGGGATGGCCCCTGGTATACCGAACAGATACAGCAGGCCACAGACATCAGCGACTTCCGGTCCAACCTTGTTTTCGGCCCGGCCTATTGTGAACAAGCAGCCTGAATTCACCGATCACGACTGATCGAATACTGAAAGAGTGCATACCATGAGCAAGAAAACATTAATCGTCATCGGCAACGGCATGGTCGGTCACCATTTTCTGGAGCAGTTTGCAGACACTCCGGCGGCGGCAGAGTATCAGGTTATTGTGTTTGGTGAAGAACCACTGTTGGCCTATGACCGGGTTCATCTGTCGGAATACTTCGGCGGCTCCACTCACAGCGATCTCGCCCTCGGCACCCTGGACTGGTACAGCGAAAAAGCCATCGACCTGCATCTAGACGAACAGGTCACTGGCATTGACCGCGCCCTGAAGCAGGTCACCACGCTGCAGGGCAACTACCCCTATGACGAACTGGTGCTGGCCACCGGTTCCTATCCCTTTGTGCCACCCATTGAGGGCAATGATCAGCCTCACTGTCTGGTCTACCGCACCCTGGCCGACCTGGATGCCATCAAGGCCAGCGCCGAGGGCGTCAAATCCGGTGTCGTCGTTGGCGGCGGCCTGCTGGGCCTGGAAGCGGCCAACGCCTTGAAGCAGCTCGGGCTGGAAGCCCAGGTGGTGGAATTCGCGCCCCGTCTGATGCCCGTACAACTGGATGCCGACGGCGGTGCAGTGCTTAAACGCAAAATCATGGAGCTCGGTGTTCAGGTGCACACTGAAAAGGCCACCACTGCCATCGTGCCGGGTGAAGAGGCGCGACTGCGCATGAACTTCAGCGACGACAGCCATCTGGAAACCGACCTGATCGTGTTCTCCGCCGGTATCCGGCCTCAGGACACCCTGGGGCGATCTGCAGAGCTGGAGATCGGCGAACGCGGTGGCATTGTGGTGGACAACCGCTGCGCCACCTCGGACCCCCACATTCACGCGATCGGCGAATGCGCCCTTTGGGAGCAGCGCATCTTCGGCCTGGTCGCACCGGGCTACACCATGGCCCGTACCCTGGCGGCCTGCCTGAATGATGATCCCGAAGCTGCCTTCACCGGCGCCGACATGAGTACCAAGCTCAAGTTGCTGGGTGTGGACGTTGGTTCCATCGGCGATGCCCACGGCCAGACCGAAGGGGCCCGCAACATCCGGTTTAACGATGAGGCCGCCGGCCACTACAGCCGCATGGTGATCAGCGCCGATGGCAAGAAACTGCTCGGGGCCATTCTGGTAGGCGATAACGGCCCTTATGACACGCTGCTGCAGTACGCCCTCAACGAAATTGAACTGCCGGAGCATCCTGAAACCCTGATTCTGCCGGAAAGCGAAGGCGGTGCCCCGGCTCTGGGACCGGACGCCCTGCCCAACACGGCGGCTATCTGCTCCTGTCACAACGTCAGCAAGGGCGACATCTGCGGGGTAATTGATGCTGGCTGCGGCGATCTCGCCGGCGTGAAGGCTGAAACCAAAGCCAGTACCGGCTGCGGTGGCTGTGCTGCACTGCTCAAATCCGTGGTCGAGAACGAGCTGGAAAAACGCGGCGTAGAAGTCAGCAAAGACCTGTGCGAGCACTTCCCATACAGCCGTCAGGAGCTGTTTCACCTGGTCAAGGTCAACGGCATCCGCACCTTCAACACCCTGATCAAGTCACACGGCAAAGGCCGGGGCTGCGAAATCTGCAAGCCTACCGTGGCCTCCATCCTGGCCACCTGCTGGAACGAGCACATCCTGGCTACCGACCACGTGCCTCTGCAGGACACCAACGACACCTTTATGGCCAACATGCAGAAGAACGGCACCTACTCCATCGTGCCACGTATCCCGGGCGGCGAAGTCACCCCGGACAAACTCATTGTTCTGGGTCAGGTTGCCAAGGAGTACAACCTCTATACCAAAATCACCGGCGGCCAGCGGGTTGACCTGTTCGGCGCCACCCTGAGCGAATTGCCGGAAATCTGGGAAAAGCTCATCGCCGCCGGGTTTGAGACCGGCCACGCTTACGGCAAGTCTCTTCGTACCGTGAAGTCCTGCGTCGGCAACACCTGGTGTCGCTACGGCGTGCAGGACAGCGTCGCCATGGCGATCTTTCTGGAGGATCGCTACAAAGGCCTGCGTTCGCCTCACAAAATCAAGATGGCGGTATCCGGCTGTACTCGCGAGTGCGCCGAGGCCCAGAGCAAGGACATCGGCGTGATCGCGACTGAAAACGGCTGGAACCTTTATGTCTGCGGCAATGGCGGAATGCGCCCCCGTCATGCAGACCTGTTCGCCACCGATCTCAGTGACCAGGAACTGATCAGCGCCATCGACCGGGTACTGATGTTCTACGTGCGCACCGGTGACCGTCTGCAACGCACCAGCGTGTGGATGGAGAATCTCGAGGGAGGCCTGGACTACCTGAAGCAGGTGGTGCTTGAGGACAGCCTCGGTATTGGCCAGGAGCTGGAAGACCACATGGAAGGCCTTGTCGGCACGTATCAGTGCGAATGGAAAACCGCAGTGGAAGATCCCGAGAAACGCAAACGCTTCCGCGAGTTCGTCAACGACGAGCGCAAGGACCCGGTACAGCAATGGACAGAAGAGCGCGGCCAGCGTCGCCCTGTCACCGAACCCGCTTAAGGAGAACAGTCATGAAACCACGTACGCAATGGGATATCGTCTGTAACGTCAGTGACCTGGTGCCGGATTCCGGCATTGCGGTCTGGACCCGCAACGGCCCGGTGGGCCTGTTTTACCTGCCGGACCGTCTGCCGGCCCTGTTCGCCATCGGTCACTTCGATCCCTGCAGCGGTGCCGATGTTCTGGCCCGGGGCATTACCGGCGACGTCAAGGGTGAGCCGGTGGTGGCCTCACCGATCTACAAACAACACTTCAGCCTGCTGACCGGGCAATGCCTCGAAGATGAGGACATCCGTGTACCGGTATTCCGCGCCCTGGTTGACGGCGAACAGGTGCGGCTGGAAATTCCGGTTGCTAACCGCAGCGAAGAGGCCGCCTGAAAGTTGTTCAGAGACTCCTTGGAGTTATTGGTTGAACAATCTGTTCGTCTGTCCACCCTGAAGCAGGCCAGCGTTCTTGTCAGAGATCTGGCTGTTCAGGGTCCAGAAGTCATACAGCACACCCACCAGGAACAGACCGCCGGTGAACAGGTAGATAACGCCGGTAATCCACTTACCCATGTACATGCGATGGAGACCGAACACGCCGAGGAACGTCAGCAGAATCCAACTAATGTTGTAGTCCGTGTCGCCCTCGTTGAACCGGCTGTCCGCCTCCCGATCCATGGCCGGAATCAGGAACAGGTCGATAATCCAGCCGATAAACAGCAACCCCAGGGTAAAGAACCAGATGGTCCCGGTGATGGGTTTGCCATAATAAAAGCGATGGGCGCCCAGGAATCCGAAGATCCAGAGCAGGTAGCCAATGATCTTGCTGTGTGTATTCGGTCTGTTGTTCATAGCATCCCTTAAGCGAAGGTTTTTAAAGTGTCGGGTTAAGGCCAAGTTACGGCTCAGGCTGAGGATCAGGCCCGTCTTTCCCGAATTTTCTGGCGGACTTGCCAGAGTCCAGTTGCGAAACGCGTGTCTGAAGTCTGACAGGTCCGCGGAGCCCAGCTCATACGCAATTTCGCGGACCGACTGGTTAGTGTAACGCAAGAGCTGAATAGCGCGCTCCTACAACACCGATTCCGCGATCTCCCGGTAAGCGGTATTGCGGCCTATAGACTGATTCCATAATATCAGCCAAAGCGCAGCCCGCGCAGAGGAGATTTTATGCTAAAAAAACAAAAAGTTGGAAGAAATGCCGTTGCCCGTAAACCGGAACAGGTAGACATCAGACCCCAGCGTATGGGATTTGAGTTCAGCAACCAAGTGCCCCGTTACTGGGCTGCGAAAAATTACACTCTCAGCCACACCATGAACGCGCTCTCGGTGTTGTTTCCCCAGGGCGAGCATTTTTTTGTGGCATCGGTGCGACAGGCCTGCGGAGGTTATGGGGCAAGAACGGCGCCTTCTCGAGCCTGATTCCGACCTGGCTGGATTACTTCCGCCCGGACTTTCATCCCTGGCAGCACGAAAACAGTGATCTGATAGCGCGGTTCAAAGACCAGATTGACACCTATATTGCGCCGCCGCAGGCATCGGACGAGTCACCGCAGAAGCCTTTGCAGTAGCCGGTGCATGGGTAGTGATGTTTACATCAACTAATTGTCGAGAAGCGAGTAGGGTTTGCCATGCTCACGCCATTGCGGGTCAGGCACGATCACGATCTTGCCCAGGTAGTTACTGCCTCGATTTACGAAGTACTCCTCTGCCTGATGCAGCTCCGAGAGTTTGAAGGCGCCGTGGAGCACGGGCTTCAACTGGCCACCACGAATCCACGTTATCAACTGTTCCGCTTCTTCACGGGTGCCGTGTGAGACTCCGAATATCTGTACCTGGTAGAGATAGATCCTGGTCCAGAGAATCTCGCTGATATTGCCACCACTCGCACCGGCAATGCTGAGGCGCGGGTAGGTGCTGCGGGTGTTCATATCGAAAATCATGATATCGATAAACCGGTCGGTCATTTCTCCCCCCACCAGATCCATCACTGCATCCATCGGTTTGCCGCCGGTAACTTCTTTGACCCGGTCGACAAAGCTGTCCATGTCAGAACGGTCCAGTACCGCTTCCGCCCCCAACTCCAGTAGCAATGGGGCTTTGTCCTGCTGACTCAGGGCATAGGGAACCGCTCCGATAATGCGGCAAAGCTGAATCAGAGCGGTGCCCACGCCGCCGCTGGCGCCGGTCACCAGTACCCGCTCCCCGGCCCGGATATTGGCTGACGTCACCATGTGCAGGGCAGTCTGATAGGAGCACATACCCATCGACGCCACCTCAGCATCCGACAGCTCCGGATTAGCAATGTGATGGAACTGATCCGATGGCAAGGCCACGTACTCAGCGTAGCCCCCGTCCGCCCCGTGGCCGTAATAATCCGGCGTCAGGTTCATATCCCGGCGGTCGTTGGCGTAGATGTTGAAATCCAGCAGACCGCGTTCACCGATGCGATTTTCATCCACACCTTCGCCTACCGCTACCACACGGCCTGCGATATCCGCGCCCTGAATCCGGGGGAAAACCAGTGTCGGCTTGCCGCTCATCTGGAAGGACTTCATTTCCCCCTTTTTGGTGGGGTAGAGACCTTCCCGGGCCTTGCGGTCGGTATTGTTCTTGGCAGTTGCCGTTACCTGTACCAAAACTTGACCAGCCGCCGGTTCTGGCGTAGGCACATCCTGATACTTCAGCGCATCGAGGCCGCCATGGCCGGTAAGAACCATGGCTTTCATGGTGTTTGGAATCACGGGTGGAACCCTCCTCGTCTGCTGAATTTGGAATATCCTTTAAGAATAGGCTGTCTAGCGGTATAGATAAAACACATACCTTTGAGTCGTAGTCTGTGAGTATAACTGATTGAACGTAAAGCAAAATTAATTATAGATAAAAGCTATCGAAACAGTACATAAAACAATTTTAACTAATAGCTTGGAGTTGTTCTATAGTCTAGCTACGGTTCCATTCCGCAAATAAACACAGCAAGAGTTGGAGAGCAAGATATGGACGCGTTGGACATCAATGAAGACACAGGTGGCAAGTGCCCGGTTATGCACGGATCACGAACTCAGACGGGTGGCAAAGCTACCGGAAATAACTTTT
>JBBQMX010000037.1:0-8916 GCA_038329375.1 Pseudomonadales bacterium
CGGGTATTGCTGGCCGATGAAGTCGGCTTGGGTAAAACCATTGAGGCGGGCCTGATCCTGCATTACCAGCTCCATACCGAGCGGGTGCGCAGAGTGTTGATTGTGGTGCCGGACTCGCTGGTACATCAGTGGCTGGTAGAGATGCTTCGCCGCTTCAATTTGCGGTTCTCCATTGTGGATGAGTCCCGCTATGAGGCGATTCCGGAACCGGACGACCGGCTGGAAGACGATGAGGCAGACCTTGACAGCAATCCGTTCGAGACGGAGCAGTTGGTGCTCTGCAGCCTCAGTTTCCTGACCGGTTACCCTGGGGCTAAAGCGGACGCTGAAGCCGCAGGGTGGGACCTGATGGTGGTTGATGAAGCCCACCACCTGACCTGGACGCCGGAAGCTGCCAGCGTTGAATATGAAACTATTGAGACACTGGCGACAAAAACCCGGGGCTTGTTGTTGTTAACCGCAACGCCTGAACAGGTAGGCGTGGCCAGCCACTTCGCCCGTCTGCGCCTGTTAGACCCGGCCCGTTTCCACGATCTGTCCGCGTTTCAGGCACAGGAAGCTGATTACGGTCAGGTCAATCAGGTGGTTCGTGAACTCCTGGAGGCTGACGTGGCGCCCAGCCCGGCCCAGCAAAAAGTACTCCGACAATGGCTGGAAGAAGATCTGGATGAGCTTCTCAACCGGGTGGACCCGGTGTCTGCCATAGTCGATGCCTTACTTGACCGGCATGGTACCGGTCGGGTGTTGTTCAGGAATACCCGGGCGGCCATCCGGGGTTTCCCTGAACGCCAGCTCAAGCCTGTACCGCTCGGTTGCCCGGAAATATACTCGCGGCCTGAACAACGGCTCGGTCTGGCAGGACTGACGCCGGAGCAAACGGTGCCGGATGAACTCTGGCTTGCGGAAGATCCCCGCGTGGCCTGGCTTGAGAAAACCCTGGTGAGCCTCAGGCCTGCCAAGGTGGTCGTCATCTGCGCTCATGCTGAAACCGCCATGGCGCTGGAAATGCACCTGCAGTTACGGGCGGGTATCCGCAGTGCGGCCTTCCATGAACACCTGAGCCTGATTGAGCGTGATCGCGCGGCCGCCTATTTCGCGGAGAGCGAGCAGGGCGCACAGGCACTGATCTGCTCTGAAATAGGCAGTGAAGGCCGTAACTTCCAGTTCGCCCATCACTTGATCCTGTTTGACCTGCCTGCCAATCCGGACTTGCTTGAACAGCGCATTGGCCGGCTCGATCGAATTGGTCAGGCCGAAACAATCAGTATTCATGTGCCCTACCTCGAAAACACGGTTCAGCAGGTTCAGTTCCGATGGTTTGATGAGGGGCTGCAGGCGTTTACGGCAAGCAATGCGGTAGGGGTCGCCGTCCGGGAGGCTGTAGCGGACCGGTGGCGAGAAGCTCTTGAGCTCGAAAACCCCGACCTCGAGGGCTTGATCGCGGCCACGTCACGAGAAGCCACAAGGCTGAGAGACATGCTGCAGAAGGGGCGGGATGCGCTGATTGAGCTTAACTCCTGCCGCCGCGATCAGGCTGATGCGTTGATCGAACGGATTGAACAGGAGGAGTCCTCGGCTCAGGTCAAGGATTATATGATGGAGGCCTTTGACATCTTTGGGGTCGACGTAGACTACCACTCTGATAATACCGATATCCTGCGACCCGGCGAGCACATGCTGACCGGCCATTTCCCCGAATTGCCGGAAGATGGCGTTACGGTCACCTGGAATCGGCAGCAGGCTCTCGAACGGGAGGATATGAGCTTCCTGAGCTGGGAACACCCGATGGTAACCGGCGTCATGGACGCGGTCACCAGCTCCGATCTCGGCAAGGCCGCGCTGGCCAGCTTGTCCGTTAAAAGCCTGCCAGCAGGGACACTGCTTCTGGAAGCGCTGTACACTGTCCATTGCCCGGCGCCGGAGGCACTGCAATTAACCCGCTATCTGCCGCTGTCACCGGTCAGGGTGCTGGTGGATGTCAATGGCCGTAATCTGTCCGATGCGCTGCCCCACGACCGGCTGAACGAGCTTTGTGCCAATATCCGGCGGCGTACGGCCCAGGCCATCGTGCCAAGGATACGGGCGGAAGTGGAAACCATGGTTGATCACTGTGACGGACTGGCGGCACAGCAGCTTGAACCATTGAAAGAGGCTGCGCGTCAACGAGTAAAAGCGCTCCTGCAGCCGGAGATAAGACGGCTGGAATCCTTGCAGCGTCACAATCCTGCTATCCGGGATGAAGAAGTACAGTTTTTCAACGATCAATTGTCGGCTGCGGAATCCGCCATTGACCGTGCCAGTATGGCCCTGGAGGGGATACGCGTTGTTGTAACAGCCTGATGGGATGGCCTCGGGTAAATTGGCAGGGTAACATCCAATCATGTACTTTGGTCGTAGTCTCGATTCGGGCGTTAACTGCCTGACCTACTTTGAAACACGGATGAAAGAGAGTGCCTATGATGACGTTCATTCTATTTGTGGTTGCGATCGCCGGGCTGTTGATCGTTATGCGCCGGGAGTCAGGTGCTAAAGCTGCCATTGGCGTTATGGCCGGGGTGGGGCTCGCTGCCCTGATTTTTGCGTCGGGCTGGCTCGCGTTTGTGCTGTTGGTCGGTGCTGCCCTTACTGCTGCGTGCGGCCTGCCTGAGCTGCGCCAGAGTTGGCTGACACCTCGGGTGTTCGCCATGTTCAAACAAGTTGCTCCAAAGGTTTCCGATACCGAAAAAGTGGCGCTTGAAGCGGGCACCGTGGGCTGGGACGGTGAACTGTTCACTGGTCGGCCGGATTGGCACAATTTGCTGATCAATCGTAATACCGGTTTGACCGAAGAAGAGCAGGCTTTTGTGGATAACCAGTGTGTTAAGGCTGCTTCCATGTGTAATGCCTGGGATATCGCGGTCGAGCGCGCAGACCTGCCACCCGAGCTTTGGGAATTTCTCAAGAAAGAGAAGTTCTTCGGCATGATCATTCCGAAAGAGTACGGTGGTCTTGAATTCTCCGCCAAGGCCCAGTCTGCAGTCTTGCAACGCCTGGCAGGCAATGAAGCCTTGATGGTTACAGTGGGGGTTCCGAACTCGCTCGGCCCCGGCGAATTGCTTCTGAAGTACGGTACTGAAGAGCAAAAGAAACACTATCTGCCCCGTCTGGCGGACGGTCGCGAAATCCCCTGTTTCGGTCTGACTGGCCCGCGAGCGGGTTCAGACGCTACGTCATTGCCTGACACCGGCATTGTCTGCAAGGGTAAGTTCAACGGTAAAGAAGTTATTGGCCTTAAACTCAACTTTGAGAAGCGCTGGATCACCCTTGCGCCGGTCGCCACCGTGGTGGGGCTGGCATTTCGCATGTTTGACCCAGACGGGTTGCTTGGCGAGGAGAAGGATCTCGGTATTACCTGCGCACTGATCCCCCGTGACACCAAGGGTATTGAAATTGGTCGCCGTCATTACCCGATTGGCAGCCCGTTCATGAACGGGCCTATCAAGGGCGAAGACGTCTTTATCCCTATGGAATACCTGATAGGTGGTCAGGAAATGGCCGGTGAAGGCTGGCGCATGCTGGTGGAGTGCCTGTCAGTGGGGCGTTGTATTACCTTGCCGTCCGGAGCCGCCGGCGCCGCCGCCTACGCGGTGGGCACCGCTGGTGGTTTCACCCGCATCCGGCGCCAGTTCAATACGCCGGTGGCTGATATGGAAGGTGTGCAGGAGCCTTTGGCTCGCATTGCCGCGCAAACCTATATCGCCCAGGCTGCGGTCAATCAAACCGCCAATATGATCGATAAAGGCGAAAAGCCAGCGGTACCGTCTGCGATCCTCAAGTATCACCTGACTGAAATGCAGCGCAATGTCCTGACCGATTCCATGGATGTTCACGGCGGCAAGACCGTCACCCTCGGGCCCCGCAATTATCTGGGTATCGGTTACAGTGGGGCTTCCGTGGCCATTACGGTTGAGGGCGCGAATATCATGACCCGCAGCTTGATGATCTTCGGGCAGGGTGCCATTCGCTGTCATCCCTATGTGCTGAGGGAGCTGGCGGCGAAAGATAACGATGATATCCAAGCCTTTGATGATGCCTTTTTCGGTCATGCCGGGCTGATCTTTGGCAACGCCGCGCGGGCCTTAACCCAGGCCTTCGGTATTGGCAAAGCAGAGGTGCCGTTTGACAGCGCCTCCAGCCGATACGCTCAGGGTGTCGCCCGTTTCAGTGCGGCCTTCGGGTTGTGTGCGGATGCGGCGATGACGACGCTGGGATCGCAGCTGAAAATGCGTGAGCTGATTTCGGCAAGGCTCGGCGACGTGCTGGCGAACCTTTACCTGGCATCGATGGTGCTGAAGAACTGGCATGAAACGCAGCCGGTGGCGGGCGAGCGCGAAGTTATGGAATACAGCCTGGCCATGTTGCTTTACCGCACGGAAAACGCTCTGGACGAATTCCTGCAGAACCTGCCGAACCGGCCGGTAGCCTGGGCGCTCAGGGCATTGACCATGCCGCTGGGCCGGCGTTGGGACAAACCCCACGATGACACGACCCGGGCATTGGCAAGGGCGATTTCGACCGATACGCCGATTCGCAGCAAGCTTACAGCGAGTATCTGGACGACGGAAAGTGAAGGTATGGCGTCGAACCCGGTAGCGACTTATAACGCTCTGCTGAAAGATTACGACAAAGCAGAAGCGCTATATCGCAAAGCCACCAAGGCGTACGCCAAGGGTGAGCTGCCGATGCAAGCTTTGCACCCCGAGGAGCGCTTCGAAGCTGCCCTGAAAGCCGAGGTGTTCAGTCAGGAAGAGGCTGAGTTCATGCGTAAGTATGAGGTTGAAGTGCTTGAAATGCTGACGGTGGACGACTTTCCGTTCGATGCTTTTGCCCAAAACAAAGACACGGTGATCAACCATAACGCCGCCTAGAAGTCTTGAGCCGCCCGGGTCTCTCGGTTAATCTCTGAGGGCCTTGGTGGTACCAGTGACCAAAACGGACACCAGACCCGCGACACTCAGGTGAGCGCGGGTTTTTTTATACATCGGGAGTGAACGGGATGTGGTTGTCTATTCTCGCAGTCAGCGGTGGTGCTGTGCTGGGCGCAAACCTGCGCTGGGCACTGGGTTTGTGGCTCAATAGCAGCTACCATTCGATCCCTGTCGGTACGCTGGTAGCCAATCTCATTGGTGGCGGGCTTGTGGGTTTGTTGATTGGTTTTTTCAGCCATGGATCCACTTTGTCACCAGAATGGCGTCTTTTTGCAATTACCGGTCTGTGCGGGGCAATGACCACGTTTTCCACGTTCTCGCTGGAAATGTTTGCTGCCATAGAGGAAGGCAAGTGGTTGATGGCGCTGGCGGGTATTCTGCTCCATGTGGTGGGCTCTATCGCAATGACAGCACTGGGTATAATGGGTTATACACTGCTGAAAAGCTGAAGTTCGTGCTGCTTCGGTACGCCCTTTGTATCTGTACTTACACATTGAAAAAACTGTTTGCATTCTCTGATACAAAGTGTAAAGTTTGAGTTGTAGGAAAGATCAGTTCAGCAGTTCATGAATAAGACGTATACCGAAGTAGTGAGTAGTTCATCGTCCTGTTTTTGATTCCGCAAGTTCTCGTTTTTCCGTAAACGTCTGTCGTCCATAAGGTCGCAGGCAGAAAAAATTATTGATTTCAGGAATGCATAAGTATGTCTACTACTACCGGTACTGTTAAGTTCTTCAACGAAGCAAAAGGCTTTGGTTTCATCACTCGTGAGTCTGGCCCGGACGTTTTCGTTCACTACAGCGCCATCACCGGTTCAGGATTCAAGACCCTGGCTGAAGGCCAGCAGGTCGAGTTCACTGTTACTCAGGGCCAGAAAGGTCCTCAGGCAGAGAACGTAGTTGCTCTGTAAATAACAGACAGCTTCTCGAAGAAGGCAGCTACAGCTGCCTTTTTTATTGCCTGGAATTTCTCCTTTGATTTGCCTGCGAGGCGCCTTGAGTGTGGCGCCCGCCATAAATTGGCTGAATGAACTGCTCAAAGCCCCATGCAGTTGGCGTAGTAGGTTGTGGTCGCGGGCCAGTCTGAAAAAATCCCTATCACCCCCACATTCTGTGCCAGCACGTTGATCACTGTAAAGGTGTCGCCGTCGTTGTTGATCGCGTCGCTGATGCTCTGATGGTACCAGCCACCGCCATTGTTGAGCGGCCCACTGCGCTCCACTGTCCAGGCGATCAAATCAAGGCCTGCAGCTTTGGCGTTGATGGCGTACTCGGACGGTACGATCGTCTGGTTGCCATCCAGAGTCAGCATTTTCCAGAGCGCTGGCGCCAGAATGGGAACTCCTTTCCGAGTGAGGTCTTCCATATACGCCACGGAGACGTTAACCGGGTCATTCGGCTTCTCATCAAGGAACACGGCCTGGCTGCCAAATTCGGGCATCTGATTGACCCAGAAAATGACGTCATCCAGCAGGAACGACTGCGGCCACACATCTTCAGGGCTGATTCCGGCCTCGACGTATTCGGTGATCATCTGGCGAGCGTAATCCTGTTGTGAGTAGTCTCCTTCAAAAGGCATATCGACCACCGGTGTTTTCAGTTCGGGGGTGAATTTGACGCCCAGCTCCTTGAACAGCTTGATACTTTCGCGATGGCTTAACAGGGTGCCATCGGTGGCGTACAAGTCAGTTCGCCAATCCGCTGTACCACCCAGATACGCCTCGGGGGTGGTGGCATCCGGATCGAACGCATCCATTTTTCCCCTGAGCGACTTGAACTCCGCCAGTGTGATGTCACTGGTGCGGCACTCAGCCTGGGCAGGTGTGCTGGAGGCAGAATCGGCAGGTACGAAAGGCTGGGTGCATTTGGCGTTCAACTCCGGCACTGCCACGATGTTGGTGGTGGTGTGCAGATCATTCTGGGCGTGACGGCAGACTAATTCCCGGTCCTTGGTAAAGGCGACGTCACATTCAACGATTCCGGCCCCCATTCTGCCAGCTGCTACATAGGATTCGCGAGTATGTTCAGGAAACTGCAACGGCGCCCCCCGGTGGGCGATGGAGAAGTCCGACGGTGCCAGAGTCTTTGACTCGCAGGCCTGAAGGGTGCTTTTCAGATCGCCCTCATCCATGTCATTGATCAGGAAATAGGGCCGGGGGCCAAGCTGAACCGAGGTTTGCCTACTATCGACAGGCGTTGCTTCAGAAGCATTCGCCTTGCTGTCACTGCTGTTGCAGCCGGAGAGTATAGTCAGAGATCCAATGAGCAGGGGCAGGGTGAGCGCGAATTTCATGACAGAGTCCTTCTGTTTTCGTTTGATCAGCTTCCAAGCCTCACATTAGTTGGTGACGTTAATATGGACAAGCTGGGTAGAGTGGCTGCGTTCATTTAAATCGTGGACGACGGGGATGTTTGAGCAATGAGAGCGGCAGGGAGAAGCCGAACTAAGTGGTCACCCTGCCAACCGACGTTGTCGGCTATTGGGAAAATATATCTTTATAAAACGCCATGGTGCCTTCCCACGAGCGGTTCGCGGCTTCTTCATCATAGGCCATCGGGAGCCCGAACTTTTCACCGGTTTGGTTAGCAGCTTCGGATGTGAAGGAGTGCTTGACGCCGGGGAACACAGTCAGGCTCAAATCTGCACCAGCCTTGGTCATTTCACTGACAAAACCGGTAACCTGCTCCACTGGAACGAACGGATCAGCGCCACCGGTGTAGGCTAAAACTCGGGCCGTAACCGCGCCCTGTTCGGGCTGAATGTCGCTACCCAGTGATCCGTGCAGGCTGACTACCCCGTCAAGATCAAGGCCGAGTCGAGCCATATTAAGCACGACAGCGCCACCAAAACAGTAACCCTGGGCGGCAATCCGGGATTCGTCGACAGTGTCATGGTCCTGCAGAATGCTCATGGCCTCGCGGAAGCGGGCTTCCAGTGCCTGTTTGTCGCCCATGGTAGCCTGCATGAATTTCTTGGCGTCGTCAGGATGCTCGGCCAGCTTACCGGTGCCGTACATATCCAGAGCAAAAGCAGTATAGCCTTCTTCAGCCAGCCTTTCGGCCTGGCTGCGGGCAAATTCGTTGTGGCCCCACCACTCGTGAACTACCAGTATTCCGGGGCGCTCACCCTTAACATCGTCGTCATACACCATGTAGCCGGTGAACGAATCACCATCGACGGTATACTCCACCGTTTCAGACACTACCTCGGCAAAGGCTGCAGTAGTGAAAACGAGAGAGGTCGACGCGGTAAGCGCGAGTCGTTGTATCATGTTCATTGTCCTGATCCTTTTGCTTTGGTTATTGTAAGGCCTGCTTGTTCACTATTCATGAGCGGCCGCTTCGTGCCATATTGTCGGGACTGCCTGTTGCCCGGTCTGGCGCTATGAGATTGGCTACAGATACTTATACGATAGCACGATAAACCGGAGGCTCCATGAAGCTGCTTGGCTCGACCACATCCCCTTATGTCCGACGCACCCGGCTGCTGCTGGCGGACCGCCCTTATGATTTTGTGAACCTGGATATCTACGGCGAGGGGCGGGACGAGTTGCGTAAACATAACCCGGCGCTCAAAATTCCGATGCTGGATGATGACGGCCAGGAAATATACGATTCCCGTGTTATCGCTCGCTATCTTGGAGCTAAGCTGGGCATCGCCGCCCCGAGCTGGGATCAGGAAAACCAGCTAACGTTGATTGATGCGGCCAACGATTCCTGTGTCACGATGCTGTTGTCGAAACGATCCGGCCTCGACATCGAGCAGGATGCGATGTTTTACAACATCCAGCGCGAACGAATCATGATGACCTTGCGTACGTTGTCAGCCATGGTGGATGCGGGCGAATTCTCAAACTGGCAGTATCCGGCAATCTGTCTTTTCAGCCTGATCGACTGGCTGGATTTCCGGGCTCTTGTCGATTTTGAGGGCATCGAGAGTTTGTTGTCAT
>JBBQMX010000038.1:0-8889 GCA_038329375.1 Pseudomonadales bacterium
GTCGCTCAAGCTCATTCAGGTGGCTGCGTTCAAACAGTTCATCGTCTTTGCGGATGCGGGCCAGCAAACCCTGTTTCGCGGAGACAGGAATAACGTCGCTGGAGCGGATGCCCAGGTGGTCAGCGGTATATTGCTGAATGCGGCTGATCGAATCATTGAAGTGGGCATCACTCTGCAGCTCATCCCAGAGCACGTCTATCTTGTTGAGCACCGCGAAGCGGCCAGCCCGGTGGTCGGTGTTGTCGGTGGCGATATGGTCTTTCCAGATCGTCATATCGCTGGCGGTAACGCCGGTGTCTGCACTTAACAGAAAAATAATGGCGTGAGCGGCGGGCAGCAAGCTGATGGTGAGTTCCGGCTCGGAACCGAGGGCGTTCAGGCCCGGGGTGTCGAGAATGCGCAGGCCGCGCTCAAATAATGGATGACGGATGCTGATCTGGGCGTTACGCCAGGCTGGAATCAATACGTGGCCGGGGCTCTCGCGGTCATACTCGAGCATGCTTTCATGAAAGCCGAGCTCTCGTGCCTCAATGGGTCGGACGCTTTTCACCTTTGCCACTTCTGCCAGCACGGCCCGCATGATATCAGGGTCGTTCTCGTCCAGCTCATAGCGCGTCCAGCGGGACCGGTCCTTACGCAGTTGTTGCAGGGAACCATCCTCACAGCGGGTTTCAATGGGCAGTAAAAGCAGGTAATTCCGGTTCTCTACGCGGTCATAGAACAGTTCTGTCGGACACATGGTGGTGCGCCCAGCCTGGGATGGCAGCATGCGCTGGCCGTAATCGGCAAAAAACAGTGCGTTAATCAGTTCGGTCTTGCCACGGGAGTATTCGCCGACAAAGGCAATGGTCAGTTCGTCTTCAACGAGCAGTTCGAGGCCGCGCCGGATACGGCTACTGACATCCTCGGAAAAAAGATCATTATCCTGCAACCAGAGTCTGTACCGGCTAATCTGTCGGATAAGTTCCTTTTTCCATAAGTGGTATGCCTCAACCTGGTGAGACAAGCTTCCTGAAGCATTCATTGCGCCGGCCTTTTTTCCACTGAATACAGTGCTGCTAATTTACGAGGGTAGGTCACTTCTGACGTCCGATCTGTGAACCTGTTTACAGATTGGACATACCTGTATAGCAGTGAGTGTCTGGATGGTCAAAAAGTCTTTTGTAATCAATTGCGTGGCGTTTAGGTGGCCGGTGTTTCTTTGCGTTGCCCAATTGTAACCAGGTGTGCGTTCGCGGTGTAGCTCAGAGAGCTACACCAATGCTGCCAAGGCCCGCTGCGGCGGCCATGTGATTAATCACCACGGACAGAATGTTGAGAATCAGGAATACCACGATCGGGGAGAGATCAAGCCCGCCCATGGAAGGCATGACGTTGCGGACCGGGCGCATCACCGGCTCGGTAATCTGGGCCACCAGCTGGATCGCCGGGTGGTTACTGCCGGGGGCAATCCAGCTCACAACCACCACGGCAATCACCGACCAGAAGTAAATCTTCACAATCAGGCCAAGCACGGTAATGGCCGACCAGGCCAGCAGCGTTATCGGGTTGATCGCGGGAATGCCGCTGTTGAGAGTCATCAGGATCAGTACAAACGCGAGCATTTGCACCAAAATGGCCAGCATCAATGCAGAACCGTCGAAGGCGCCCAGGCCCGGGATGATTTTGCGCAGTGGCTTCAGCGGTGGGTTGGTCGCTTTCACGACAAACTGTGAGATCGGGTTGTAAAAGTCCGCCTTCGCCAACTGCAACAGGAATCGGAGCAAGACTATAGTCAGGTAAAATGTCGAAACAATTTGCAGGGTAGTGATGAGAATCTGCGACAGCATGAAGCGGTTACTCCGTTTTGAGCCGTAATATGGTTAATAGGGATGACAACATCGGTTTTCCACCCCTGGTGTCTTGTCTGATTAACGAATTAACCAGAAAAGACACTAATCAACAGCCAATCAGTGATCGCCATCGGGGGAGGCCAGTTCCTTTGCCATTTCTGTGGAGCGTTTGAAGGCGGCACCGTAGGCATCTTTGACAAGAGTTCTCAGGCCACCTTTTTCAAAGCTGTTGATAGCCTGCTCTGTGGTTCCGCCGGGTGACATCACATTACGTTTGAGCTGGGCCGGATCAAATTCGCTCTGGGCTGCCATTTCTGCCGCGCCGGCCATCGTCTGTATAGCCAGCTTTCTTGCCGTGGCGCTTTCGATACCGGCCTCGGTGGCTGCTTCTTCCAGCGCTTCGAGCATCAGGAAGAAGTAAGCCGGTCCGCTACCTGACAGGGCGGTTACCGCGTGTAGCAGCTTTTCTTCTTCCACCCACAGTGCGGACCCGATGCTGTCGAACACGGTTTCTACGGTTTTCTTCTGAGGGGCTGTCACAGCGTCATTGGCGTATAGGCCAGCCGCGCCTTTGCCAACCAGAGACGGAGTGTTGGGCATAACACGAACCAGCGGCAGTCCGCCAGCCAACCAGCCATCGAGAGTCGGCGTTTCAAGCCCCGCCGCGATTGAGACTATCAAGGGGCGGGTGTTCTGAACCACCGGGGCGATGCTCTCACATACGTCCCGCATAACCTGGGGTTTAACGGCCAGTACAACCATATCCCCTTGCTGTGCGCAGTGGCGGTTGTCCGTTGTCACGCTGACGCCAAAACGTTGGCGGATGGTTTGCAAGTGACTGTCATCCGGCGCGCTTACCCAGATATTGGAGGCCGTGAAGCCGTTAGCCAGCATGCCCCCGATGATAGCGGAGGCCATGTTGCCCGCGCCGATAAATGAAATGGTTGCCGATGTGCTCACATTAGACTCCGATAAAGCGAATGAACGTAGTTATACCAATGATAACAGGATAGAACCGATTCAGCTCTTGGCCGGCCTTTCTCCAAACAATGCAGTGCCGACGCGAACCCAGGTGGCGCCCTGATCAATAGCCAGTTCCAGGTCATCGGACATGCCCATGGAGAGCGTGTTCAGCGACCCCATTTCGGAGAGTTCCTCTTGCAGCGTCACAAGCGCCTGGGCGAGAGTCTGAAAACTGTGCTTCAGGTGGGTATCTGACTGGCTCGGGTCGGGTATCGCCATCAGGCCGCGCAAACAAAGTCCGGGCAGCGTAGCTATCTGTCGAGCGAGCTCCGGCAGTTCGTCCAGTGCACAACCCGCTTTGCTGTCTTCATCGTCTACATTGACCTGAATGCAGACGTTGAGTGAGGACAGGGCTTCTGGTCTCTGTTCGCTCAGGCGTTTGGCGATTTTGAAACGGTCAACGCTGTGTACCCAATCAAAATGCTCGGCTATTGCCCGGGTCTTGTTGGATTGGATGGGGCCGATGAAATGCCACTCCAGCTCCGGCAAATCCTTCAGTGCCGCTATTTTATCAAGAGCTTCCTGAAGGTAGTTCTCGCCAAACGCATGCAAGCCTTCAGATGCCGCCGCCCGGATCTCCCCTGGCGAGCGGGTTTTACTGACCGCAAGCAGCCGGACGGCGCCGGGTTCGCGACCTGCCGTCATTGTTGCTTTTTGTATGCGTCGGGTTACGCTCCCGATGTTGTCTGCTATGCTATTCGTCATGTTAATCGGGTGCCCAATGCGTCTGTTTGCTGGCTGACACGTTACCCGCAGGCCACTGAAATGCCAATACGTTTAAGGTCTGAATAAGAAAGCCCTCCGAGGAATTTTATGGATATTACTGAACTGCTGGCCTTCTCGGCAAAACAGGGTGCGTCCGACTTGCACCTGTCAGCTGGCCTGCCTCCGATGATCCGTGTCGACGGGGACGTGCGTCGCATCAACCTGCCCCCGATGGAGCATAAAGAAGTTCACGGACTGATTTATGACATCATGAACGACAAGCAGCGCAAGGATTACGAGGAATTTCTCGAAACCGACTTTTCTTTTGAGGTACCGGGTGTTGCACGTTTCCGGGTCAACGCGTTCAATCAGAATCGTGGCTCCGGTGCGGTGTTCCGAACCATCCCTTCCAAGGTTCTGACCATGGAAGATCTCGGCATGGGCCAGGTCTTCAAAGACGTGTCTTCTGTGCCCCGCGGTCTGGTATTGGTCACCGGACCTACAGGCTCTGGGAAGTCCACCACGCTGGCTGCCATGCTCGACTATATAAATGACACCCGATACGAGCACGTTCTGACCATAGAAGACCCCATCGAATTTGTGCATGAATCGAAAAAGTGCCTGGTTAATCAGCGCGAGGTCCACAGAGACACTCTGGGGTTCAACGAGGCGCTGCGTTCGGCGCTGCGGGAAGACCCTGACATTATTCTGGTAGGTGAGCTGCGAGACCTGGAAACTATCCGCCTGGCGCTTACTGCGGCGGAAACCGGCCACTTGGTGTTCGGTACTCTGCACACTACCTCTGCTGCTAAAACAATTGACCGGATCGTAGACGTATTTCCGGCGGACGAAAAATCCATGGTGCGCTCGATGTTGTCAGAATCGTTGCAGGCGGTTGTTTCCCAGACTCTGATGAAGAAAATGGGCGGCGGACGGATAGCGGCCCATGAAATCATGATCGGTACCGCGGCGATTCGTAACCTGATTCGTGAGGATAAAGTCGCCCAGATGTATTCGGCGATTCAGACCGGCGCTCAGTTGGGCATGACGACGCTGGACCAGACGCTGCAGAAGCTGCTCCAGAAAGGCCTGATTTCCCGGGAGTCGGCAAGGATGAAAGCCAAGATGCCCGACAATTTCTAGCTCAGATCTGACCTATGTCTATTACTGCGTAACGCTCTGGAACAGGTGCTCTAATGGAATTCGACAAGCTTCTTCGTCTGATGGTTGAAAAGGGAGGGTCTGACCTCTTTATTACCGCCGGCGTTCCGCCCAGCATGAAAGTGAACGGCAAGGTGCTGCCGGTCACCAAGAGCGCGCTGACGCCAGAGCAGACGCGGGAGTTTGTTTACGGCGCGATGAACGACAAGCAGCGAGCCGAATTCGACGAGAGCCACGAGTGTAACTTCGCCATCAGCGCTCGGGGGATTGGTCGTTTTCGTGCCAGTGCCTTCTTTCAGCGCAATCTGTGCGGCATGGTGCTGCGCCGGATCGAGGTGAAGATTCCGCAGCTGGACGAACTTGAATTGCCGGAGATCGTCAAGGACCTGGCAATGACCAAGCGGGGTCTGATTCTGTTTGTGGGTGCCACCGGTACCGGTAAATCGACCTCGCTGGCAGCGATGATTGGTCACCGTAACCGCAACAGCCGGGGTCACATTATTTCCATCGAAGACCCGATCGAATTCGTTCATCAACACCAGGGTTGCATCGTCACCCAGCGAGAAGTGGGTATTGATACCGCGAGCTTTGACATTGCATTGAAAAATACACTTCGGCAGGCGCCGGACGTTATTTTGATTGGTGAGGTGCGGACCAAGCAAACCATGGAATATTCGGTGCAGTTTGCGGAAACCGGCCATCTTTGTCTCGCTACACTGCACGCCAACAACGCCAATCAGGCGCTTGACCGGATAATCCAGTTTTTCCACCCGGATCAGCACAACCAGATTTGGATGGATTTGTCGCTTAACCTGAAAGCCATCGTAGCCCAGCAGTTGATACCGACACCGGATGGCAAAGGGCGACGTGCGGTTATCGAGGTGCTTATCAATACGCCGCTGGTGGCGGACATGATCCGTAAGGGTGAGGTACATAAACTTAAGGAACTGATGTCCAAGTCAGGCGAAGCCGGTATGCAAACTTTCGATCAGGCGCTGTACAAACTGTATGCCGAGGGTTCGATTACCTACGAAGATGCCCTGGCTCACGCCGATTCGGCTAACGACCTGCGATTGATGATCAAATTAGGCGCCGATGCTCAGGGCGCGGACAAGCTGTCTTCGAGCGTTGACAAGTTGTCGATCCAGAATGACTAAGGTATGCAATGCGGCCCGGGGTTAAGTAAAAGGATTAACATTCTTTAATTATTACAGTTGGTTAGCAGCGCAAATTCGTTGTTTTGGTAGTTGAGACTAAAGTATAGCGCTGGGTATACTGACCCTCTAACCTTGGGGGTTTTATGAATAACAAAATATACCGTGCACCTTTTCGTGCAAGCAGCTTTTTTTCAGTAGTTCTGGTAACAGCGCCGGCTTCTTTGTTTGCCGGCGGATTTGCCTTGAACGAGCAGAGCGCCAGCGCTATGGGCGTAGCCAATGCCGGTGCCGCTGCCAATCCCGATAATGCCACCATCGTTTATTTTAACCCGGCCGGCATGAGCCACCTTGAAGGTACAAACCTGTCTTTCGGTGCCGCTGTGTTGGACATCACCGGGGAGTTTGAAGGCAGTGCCACCCGGGGCGACGGTACCCTGGTCGAGGGCGGAAATGGCGGTGATTTTGTACCTCTGGCCGTGCTGCCCAATGTGTATATGACCCATGAATTGAACGACAGCGTCGATGTCGGTTTCGGTCTGCACGCGCCCTATGGTTTGAAGGCGGATTACGATAACGACTTCAAGGGTCGTTTTTACGCTGATAAAACCGAACTTGAAATCATCAGTTTCAGTCCGTCCATCGCCTTTAATGACAACAACGGCTTTTCCGCCGGGTTCGGCGTCAACGTGATGTACGCGACCGGCCGGCTATCCAAGTTCCAGGAGTTCTCCGCCCTTGGCCAGTCCGAGGAAGGTTATGTGGATGTTGAAGGCGACGATATTGGCGTCACCTTCACTGCGGGCATCCTTTACAGTCCGAATGATCGCACCGACCTGGGCCTGAGCTTCCGTTCCGGCATCGAGCTGGAGCTTGACGGCGACGCTACCCTGACCAATGCGCCTGTGTTTGGTGCCGCCGGGCCAACCGGTCAGACTCAGACCCTGACCGAGAAGGCCCGGGTTCCACTTGAAATACCGGAAAGCCTGACCTTCGGGGCGCGACATCAGCTTACCGACTCGGTTACCTTGCTGGCCGGTGCGACCTGGGCAAAGTGGAGCCGGTTCGAGGCGCTGGATGTGATCAGCCGTCAATCTAACGCAGGCACTCCGAATCAAACTATCTCTTTCCTGGGCGAACGTAAATACGGCGGTGAAGGTACCATCGGTCACGTTCCCGAGAACTGGAAGGACACCTGGTCAGCTTCGATTGGGACTATCTGGCAGGCGACACAGGCCTGGGCCTTCAAGGCCGGTTACGCGTTTGATGAGTCGCCGGTGAACGAGGATTTCCGCACTGCCAGGATACCCTCTGACGACCGACACTGGCTGACCCTCGGTGCCCAGTATGCTGACCAGCCTTCCGGCTGGACGGTGGACGTGGCGGCGGGCATTCTGCTGATTGATGACGTTGATATCAACGAAGTGGAATATACCCTCGAGGGCGAGCCTGTAGGTGGCCCGTCAAATGTTTCCGGTACCTATGAACTGGATGCCTGGGGCGCCGCGCTGCAGGTCAGTAAAGCGTTCTGACGAAGAGTGGGTAATAAGGCATAGTGGCGGCGACTTGCTGGCGTCATCTGCGCTAAAAATGGCCCCGTCGATAGGTGGGGCCATTTTACTATCGAGTCATCACTTGCCCTCGATAGTTGATGGTCCTGGGTTTTTGACACTGGTGCGTCAATGGGCCTGATCCCAATTGTCACCGATACCGGCTTCAACCAGCAGTGGCACGTCCAGCTCGGCAGCAGCAGACATCCGTTTGATCAGCCCTTTACGGATGGTATCGACCATCGATTCACGAACCTCCAGAATCAGTTCATCGTGCACCTGCATGACCATCTGGGCATCTTCGCTGTGCTCACTTAGCAGCCAGTCTTCCACAGCTAACATTGCGCGCTTGATGATATCTGCAGCGGTTCCCTGCATGGGCGCGTTGATGGCGGTCCGTTCAGCGGCCTGCTGCAGTTGTCTGTTTTTTGCGTTGATCTCGGGCAGGTACAGGCGGCGGCCAAAATGAGTCTCCACAAAACCGTCGTCGTGAGCCTGTTTTCGAATAGCGTCCATATACTTCAAAACCCCCGGGTAGCGCTCGAAGTAACGGTCAATGTATTGCTGGGCTTCACCCCGAGGCACGCCGAGCTGACGTGCAAGACCGAAGGCCGACATGCCGTAGATCAGCCCGAAATTGATCGCCTTCGCGCCGCGCCTTTGATCAGCCGTCACGGACTCAACATCGGTGCCAAAAACTTCTGCAGCCGTTGCGCGGTGAATGTCTTCACCTTTGCTGAAAGCCGTCAGCAGGCCTTCATCGCCAGAAAGGTGAGCCATGATGCGCAGTTCAATCTGGGAATAGTCTGCCGCCACCAACTTGAAGCCGTCAGGAGCCACAAATGCCTGCCGGATCCGGCGACCCTGTTCGCTTCGGATAGGTATGTTCTGAAGGTTCGGTTCGGATGAGGACAGGCGCCCTGTGGCGGTGACCGCCTGATGGTAAGAGGTATGGACCCGGCCGGTGCGGTGATTGATCATCTCCGGCAAACGATCGGTGTAGGTCGACTTGAGTTTGCTCAGGCTGCGGTGTTCAAGAATCACCCGGGGCAGGGGGTAGTCAAGAGCCAGTTCCTGTAGCACGGGTTCTGCGGTGGAAGGCTGGCCTTTTGGTGTTTTCTTGATGATAGGCAGGCCAAGCTTGTCGTAAAAAATGGCCTGAAGCTGCTTGGGAGAACCGAGATTGAAGGTTTCGTCAGCCAGCTCATAGGCTTGCTTCTCCAGTTCTGCCATGCGTTCCGCCAGTTCCTGGCTGTGGCGTCTCAGTGTACTGGCGTTAATCAACACTCCGCGCTGTTCCATAAGAGACAGTACCGGCACCAGCGGCAGGTCGATGTCTTCGTAGACTGTCCTGAGTCTGCCTGTTTCAGCCAGTTTGGGCCGCAGCACCTGATGAAGTCGGAGCGTAATGTCGGCATCTTCTGCCGCATAGGGGCCTGCCTGAGCCAGATCGATCTGGTTGAA
>JBBQMX010000039.1:0-8773 GCA_038329375.1 Pseudomonadales bacterium
CGATGGCAAAACCAAAGTCGTGGGTCAGATCGCTCTCTCGCTTCTCGGCATTTGCCTGGTAGAACAAATCTGGCGCAATTCTGTCTCCTTTGGGCGGTCCAGCGTCAAGTACATCTGCATCGGCATCGGCACCCTGTTCGCATTCGACTTTTTCATGTACGCCGACGCCCTGCTGTTCGGGCAGATTTCCAATGCATTCTGGAATGCCCGAGGCGGGGTTAACGCCCTCATCGTGCCGCTGTTCGCCGTCAACATGATTAATACCCGCAAGCAACCGGTCGATTTCCAGCTTTCCCGCTCTGCCATTTTCCACGTCGGCACCCTGATTTTCGCCGGTGGCTACATGCTGTTTGCAGCGGCTGGCGGCTATTACGTGCGCATCCTGGGCGGCGATTGGGGTGAAGCCCTGCAGATACTCTTCTTCACCATACTGATGGCATTTTTTGCCACCCTCCTCGTCTCAAGGCGATTCCGGGCCCGCCTGATGGTTATGATCAGCCAGAATTTCTTCGACTACAAATACGACTATCGTGAAGAATGGCTGAAGATGACCCAGGTTTTTTCAAACCTCAGTGATGACCCATCACTTCCCGAGCGTGTCGTTCGCATTCTCTCAGGCCTGGTAGAAAGCAATGCCGGGGTGCTGTGGGTACAGAACGAAGAAGGTCATTATGTACTCAGCAAATCGATCAACCTGACACCTCCAAGATACACAACCATCGACAACAAAACCGAACTGGTCCGGTTTTTCCAGGAGCGGGAATGGATCATCGATCTGAATGAATACAGCCGTGACCCGATACGCTACAACCTGCTTGAAATTCCAGACTCTATTCTCAAATTCCCCGATGGCTGGCTGATCATCCCGATGTATCTCGGCGATGAACTGTATGGCATTGCCCTGATTGGCGCGCCCTACTCCAGAGTCGAACTGAACTGGGAGAACTTTGATCTGGTTCGCGTGGTGGCGCGCCAGACATCCAACCTGCTGGCCCAGGCTGATGCCCAAAACCGGCTTTCCCGGGCGATGCAATTTGAGGCGGTGAGCAAAACCTCAGCATTCATGGTCCACGACCTCAAGACGATCATTGCCCAGCTCTCATTGTTGGTGAAAAATGCCCCAAAACACCGGAACAATCCGGCCTTTATCGACGATATGATTCGCACCACCGATCACGCGGTCCAGAAGATGACCAATCTGGTTGACCACATCCGAAAACCCGCTGATAGCCAAGGCGACGTTCAGCCGATCGACCTTTATAAACTGATATCAGAACTGTCTGATCATCACGCCAGAAACCAGCCAGAGCCCACAGTGGAAGGGCTAAAGGAAGAGGTCATAGTGCACGCTGACCCGGAGCAACTGCGCAGCGTACTAAGCCATCTGATACAGAATGCGCAAGATGCAACGCCACCAAACGGCGAAGTCAGCCTGGCGTTGAAAACCGCCAGCGGGCAAGTGGTGCTGTTCATTCAGGACAGCGGCACCGGCATGACGGAGGAGTTCATCCAGATACAGCTGTTCAAGCCCTTCGAAAGCACCAAAGGGCTCACCGGCATGGGGATTGGCGCCTATCAGGCCAGGGAATACATCAGACGCATTGGTGGCAACATTGATGTTACCAGCGAGCCGGGGGTAGGTTCGTGTTTCTCGGTGCGTTTACCACTTGCATTCCCTAAATCCCTGTCTGCATCATCGCAGGACAACGAAATGATTGAATCCGGTTCGGCTAACGCTGCAGAAACCCCGCAGTTCAATGACAATGTGCAGGCTCAAGCTACAATACCCATTAAGGGAGGGGGCTAAGGAGCCTTCCTGACGACAAATGATTGGCGTTTTTATCACTCACTCTCTATTGTCATTGCAAATCGCCAACGTTGTGTTGAAACTTGAACCAAGAAATCTCATGCTCTCAGAGCGATTTGGGAGCCATTCAGAGGTTCCCTGACACCACGAAACAGGAAAAGGATTTAGCGCTGTTGTGAGCAAACGACTTTTAATCGTGGAAGACGATCCCGGCCTGCAAAGCCAGATGCGGTGGTGTTTTAGTGACGATCTGGAGATCGCCGTAGCCAGCGACCGGGAATCGGCATTGGCCGCCCTGCGGCGCCTGGAGCCTGACGTAGTAACACTGGATCTTGGCCTGCCCCCCGACCCCGGTGGTGCCAGCCAGGGCTTTGCCCTGCTGGAAGACATCCTGCGCCTGAGCCCGCAGACCAAAGTGGTGGTCGTTACCGGGCGTGAAGATAAAGAAAATGCCGTCAGGGCTATTGGAATGGGCGCCAGTGACTTTTACCAAAAGCCGCTGGATGCCGACATCCTGACCTTTGTGGTCAACCGTGCCCTGCGGTTATCAGAGCTTGAACGGGAAAACCTTGAGCTGTCACGGGACCGCAACGGCACCTCCATCAAAGGTATTGTAGCGGCCAGCCCTCAAATGCTGGCGGTCTGCCGTACGCTGGAAAAAGTGGCTCCGGCTGATGTCACTACGTTGATTACCGGCGAAACCGGTACCGGTAAGGAGCTGCTAGCGAGGGCGGTTCATGACCTGAGCAATCGCCGCGACAAACCTTTCGCAGCAATCAATTGTGCCGCTATTCCTGAAAACTTGCTGGAAAGCGAACTTTTCGGCTATGAGAAAGGTGCCTTTACCGGGGCAACCCAAAGCAAAAAAGGCAAGGTCGAATCCGCCAACGGGGGCACTCTGTTTCTGGACGAAATAGGCGACATGCCCATGGCATTGCAGGCAAAGCTGCTCCGGTTCCTGCAAGAGCGGACCATTGACCGGATTGGTGGCGTTCAGCCCGTGTCAGTAGACGTTCGGGTAGTCTGCGCTACTCACCGTGATGTCAAAGACCTGATCAGCCAAGGCACATTCCGGGAAGATCTTTACTACCGTATCAGCGAAGTCACCCTGGACGTGCCTGCTCTGAGGGACCGGGGTGGCGACGCACTGGTGATTGCGCAATCGTTGATCAAATCCCTGGGTAAGCAGATGGATCGCGCCCAGCTCACCTTCAGCCAGGACGCCATAAACGCCATCAACTCGCACCCCTGGCCTGGCAATGTCCGTGAGATGATCAACAAGGTTAAACGAGCCATTATTATGGCCGACGGCAAACGCGTGACCGCCGCTGACCTGGAATTGAACGGTGACGAGCAAGGCACGGACGACCTGCTTAACTTGCGCCAGGTTCGAGAAACCGCCGAACGCAACGCCATCAATCAAGCGCTCTACAGCAGCCATTACAACATGGCGCAAGCTGCCCGTTTGCTCGGTATTACGCGGCCAACGCTTTACAACCTCACTGACAAATACAAAATAGAAACGTCCCCCGAAGCCTCCAGTGTCTGACCCCGATTAAGGGGTTAACCGGTAGTAAGGACGACACAAACCAAGAAACAAGGAAACGGGTCATGAAATCATTTCCGCTAGCGCGTGCCACATTACTTATCATCGCCCTTGGACTGGGGCTCGTCGGATGCGGGGAAAGCGCCGACGACATGAGCCAGGAGGAGATTCAGTATCTCAGCCATCTGGATCAGGCGCGCTTTTTCCAGCGCCAGGGTGAACTCAGGGCCAGCACTCTCGAAGCAAGAAGTGCTATAGATCTTCAGCCGTCCAATGCAGAACCTTATTTTGTCATTATTGACAATTTACTGACTGCCGGTGATGCCGTGAACGCTGAACGCCAGGCCAATATGCTGGTAGAACGCATCAGCACAGAAGCCATGGACGAGACCACCCAAAACCGCATCAACTTGATCCGCGCCAAGTCCTGGCAGCTAAGAAGTGACCCGGAAAAGGCACTTGCAAATCTGGATAAAATGACCAATCCAGACCGTGCTCAGGAGATGGACGCCACGCTGCTTCGCGGCGATATTCTGCTGGCTAACCGTCGAATCGATGAAGCCGAGACTACGTATGAAGATGCCAAAGCACTCGATGCATCATCCGTGGGGCCACTGATCGGCCTGTCCCGCGTGGCTTACGCAAAAGAGCAAATGGCCGATGCGGACACTCTGATTGAAGAAGCCGTTGCCATAGATGAAGCCGACCCCGAGCTCTGGCTGTGGCGGGCGCAGCTTGCCCAAGCCAACCAGAACTGGCAGCAGGCCGAAGAGGCCTACATAATTGCGCTGGAAGACATCGGCCAGTACGACGTTATGACGTACCGGAAGTACGACACCATCGGGTCTCTTATACGGGTTCTCCGCGCCCAGAATAAATCCGCTGAAGCGTTCGTATACGAAGAGATTCTCGCCAAATCCGCCCCGGGCACTATCCGAGGCAACATGGTGGCTGCCCGGGACGCCTTCAACGAGGGCGATCTGGATCAAGCCGGCAGATATCTGGAAGAAATACTGACTCAGTCTCCGAACCACGAGCAAAGCGCTATCATGCTGGGCATGATCCGGTTTCGTCAGGGCCGCATGGAAGAAGCCGAAAGACTGCTGGCCCCGGTCGCCCGTAACGAAGACGCAGAAGAAGCGGCCAAACTGCTCGCGGCCACCCAGATTCAGATGCAGAACCTTGACGAAGCCAGGGCCATCCTCGATGGCCTTAGTGAAAAAGACACTGACCCCGGCATCCTGGCCTTGGTTGGCATTGCTTCACTGGCGGGGGGAGAGAGCAAGGCGGGGGAAGAGTTCATCGAAAAATCGCTGGAGCTCAAGCCCGATAACAACGCTCTCAGAATACGCTATGCCCGCTATCTTCTTCAGCAAAACAAGACTGAACGAGTCATAGCGCAGGCGGAACAGGTGATGCAGCAGGACCCGCAATCTGCCGATGCCCGTGTGCTCATTATTCAGGCCCACACCGCAGCCGGTAATACGGACGCTGCGGCTGAATCAGCGAGCGCCTGGGTAAAAGAGCAACCCGACAACATCGCGGCCAAACTCATTCGAGGCCAGCTTGCCGCCCGGCAGGGTGATACTGACGAAGCCCGGCAGTACTTCGAGCAAGCGGCAGCGGCAACCTCTGAGAACCCGGCGCCACTGGTCGCACTGGCAAACCTTGAAAATGCCCAGGGCAACACCGAACAGGCCGGCAAACACCTGCGGGCAGCGGTTACCATGGCCCCTGACAACCGCCAGGCACTGCAGGCACTGGCGACCACGCTCACCAGGGAAGAAACCAAAAACTTTCTGACGCAACTGCTGCAAAAGAACCCCGCCGTCGCCGGACCCCGTCTGGTGTTGCTGGAATCATCACTGCTGGAAGGCAGCGAGCAGGCTGCGGACGACCATACAGCTGCGCTACTTGAAACCAATGAAGCAAATACGCCCGCCCGCATAACGCCATTCGTCGCGGGTATATACAATAGCGTTGCGGCACAGAAGGTCCAGGACGGAGAGCTTGACCGGGCAAATGCCATTCTTGATCGGGCCAGAGCCCTGTTCCCCGGAAACGAAGACATTAACCTGCAATCGGCCGCTCTGGCGTTTCAAACTGATCGTAAGTCAGCTGCCCTTGATATCCTGCAAGAAACCAAACTTATGCATCCGGATTCGGCACGGCCTTTCCTTCTGGAAGCAGCCCAGATGTCCCGGGAAGCAAAGCACAAGGAAGCTGCAGAACTCTATGAGCTGGCACTGCAGAAACAGCGAACCCCGGACACTGAAGTCCGTTACGCACAGGCGTTGCAGCGCTCAGAGCAGCCCACCAAAGCCCTTGAGACGCTGGAAGCCGCCAAATCTGCCTTCCCTGGCCAGGCCCAGATAACCTTAATGCTCGCCCTGGCATATCAGGAAACCGAACAGACTGATGAAGCAAAAGCGAACTACGAAGAACTGCTTCAGACTCAGCCAGAAAACGTGATCGCTCTCAATAACCTTGCCTGGCTTTATCAGCAAGCCGAAGATCCACGTGCCCTGGCCATCGCAGAACGCGCATATGAACTGAGCCCCGGGGCCTCCGCTGTCGCAGATACTTATGGCTGGATACTCTTCACGACCGGCAGACAGGCAGACAGCCTGCCCATACTCCAAAAAGCTCACGAACTGGAACCGACATCTAAAGAAATAGCGCTACATCTTGCCGAGGCCTATAAAGCGGCTGGTGAGCAAGACAAAGCCAAAGCAGTTCTGGAGAAAATATAAGGGCCTGATCGCAGGAAACCGCTCCTACGAAGACCGGTTGCAATCGTAGGAGCGACTTCAGTCGCGAATCCACAAAACACAGCCGGCTTATTCGCGGTTAAAACCACCCCTACAACATCCGGCAAATGATTTATTGGCGTGTTGTCGGATTCCCATTAATTTATGCTAGAGAGTGTCCAGGCTCTGGACCTTCCCTTAATTCGCCAAGCAGCTCCGCAGCCTGCTTGTTTAAAGCGGGGATCGCACTGACAACTGTCTGCCAGACAATATCCAAATCAATGTCGAAATAGCCGTGAGCGATACGGTTCCGCATACCCCGCATTTGCGGCCACGGAAGCGCCTCGTTATCAGCGACAAAATCGGGGTCGCTGGCAGACATTTTTGTCGCTGCCTCACCAATCTCTATCAAGCTCATAATTACGGCTTTTTGAGTTCGCAGATCTGACTTGAATGCTTCTTTTGAAAAGCCATTCGTAAAGCTCAGAATGTCGCCCGACGAATCAACAATATGCGCAAGGTAATCCTCAGTTCTCAGATCTTTCATACCGGCCTCGCCACGCTAATTACGGACGCCCTGAATCGAGGGGGGAGGTCAGCGGGGGTCAGAAGGTCAACCTGAACACCAAGCAATTCCTGCAATTCATCCTGAAGCCCTCCCAAATCGAACAAGGTTGCCTCCGGCAACGTGTCTACCAACAAATCGATGTCGCTTGAGTCTTTGTCATCGCCATGAAGAACCGAGCCGAACACCCGGATATTGGCCACAGGGTAACGACTGGAGATTTCTCGGATCTCGTATTTATGCCTGTTAAATATCTCTGATGCCTTGCCCATACCTTATCCTTGCGCTCGCAAGCTACTATCAAGGCCTCACTTTAACCCACGAATAGATCGCCTTGAACACTTTTTCGCGCCCTCAGGACGCGTCTTTGGCAGAGCCATACAGCTCATCAAGATAATCAATAGCTCGCATCTGGATATCCGGTGCGAGCTCTCTCAGCCTTTCTTCGCTGTCACAGTCGTCACAGCGCAATCCGATCACCAGCAAGGAGGCATCGGTCCGCGAATTAAGTATTCCGGGTAGCTGGGCAAGTTTGGCTTGCAGCTCGTTTGTTTCCCAGCGGCCCTCAACGTAATAGCCATAAGCAAGATGAATCATCTCATCCGAGCCGCGATAGCGGAGTGTTAAACCACCCATTGGAGCCGCCGTTCCGGACTCAATGGTAAAGGTTCGCTCTGGCAGCTGCATTGAGGAGTCGTACAGACGATTCCGGTAATAGACAACCTCACCGCCGGGCCGCTGGAAGTTGTAGGAATAAAGTGCGATAAATAACTGCTCTTCACTGCCACCCTCTACCCCAAGGCCTTCCCGCTTCAGGTAAGTTTTTTCGAGAAGCCTGTCCGGGCGCTGCATACTGGGTTGCCAACCGGCCAGGCTCTGCTCGAAGAGTGGAAGCCAGCTAGCGGAATCAACCAGAGCCACACTGTGCTGGCGCACATTCAATGTGTTGGTATCAGCAGCGGACGGTGTTGCCAGCCAGGAGATCATGGCAACAGCCAGCAATGGCAGAACAGCGAAAACCAAACCGAATTTCGGCGCGCTACGAAGGCCAGACTGGCCAGAGGCTGCCTGTTTCTCTTCGCTCTTACTGTGCACAACCTTTGTTTCCGAAAGCTCAAGCCGACGCGCGATAAAAAACAGAGGAATCAGTGTGGCAGCAAATACCCACCATCCGAACATGTCATGATCGTCGATTAATGAAGAGGTCATGTTGGTCTCATGCCCCATATAAATAATGATAAAGACACGTATCCAGTTCGCCAACAGCGCCAGCAACACCGCCGCCACCAGAATCAGAATCCGACTGCGCAGGCGATCGAAATTCAGTTCTCCATATAGAAAAGCCAGCGTTATGCCAACGAGGAAGTAACGCAACCCCGAACAACCTTCTGCAATCTCAAAGGCCCCGATATCCGGGAAGTAGACGAACACACCCTCCACCACAAATTCAATATCAAACCAGGACAGCATGAACTGGTTTACCGCCACCGTAATCAATTGCAGCGGCCATGAGAGGTAATCCCACAGTGGTAGGGTGAACACCATCAAACCGATGGGCACGAAAAACACCACGGTTTGCTTCCACCCCCAAAGCACCAGCAAGCCTCCCAACAGTATAGGAATCAAAGCCAACTGCTCAAAAGTGCCTACCAGAAGGATGCGGCCTGCAGAATAAACGGCTGCCGCTGCCAAAAGGGGCAAAACCCACGGCCAGTAAAAACCGGGCTTAGGACGTTCCCGGCGCCATGCAGAGACACTGAGATACACGCTAACTGCCAGGATCAGAAAACCGTGGGAATAGGACTCATCAAACTTGAGCCAGCGCTCGGCCAGCGATAGCCACGCAGGCCAGGTGGCCGCTACAAAAAAGACTAAAAACAGCGACGGAAAAAACCAGCGTGAACCAGCCAAAGTGCGGATACGTTCCATGTGTTGGGCTCTCAGCTCCTGATGGTTTGATGTCACCGGAATGTACCCTTTTTCAAGGGGTTTCGCATCCGTTCCGGTAGCTAATCTGCATAATAACCGCACATATTTCGGAATTGCGGAAAATACCGTCTGGTCAAACCTGCCCCAGTAAAATCCCGGCGGCAGCATGAATGTCC
>JBBQMX010000040.1:0-8763 GCA_038329375.1 Pseudomonadales bacterium
GCAGCATGACCAGCGGACCGTTGGCCTGCACTGGCAGATCCACAAGGATTCCAATGCCCACCACGCCGTCGCCGAGCGCCGCGGCGAGCGGCTCCCGGTCGCGATCGCGTTCGGCTGCGAGCCGGCCGTGACGTACGCGGCCAGCGCCCCGCTGCCGGCCGATATCGACGAGTACCTCTTTGCCGGCTTCCTCGCCGGGCGACGGATCGAGCTCGTCGACTGCCTGACGGTCCCGCTGAAGGTGCCGGCTCACGCGAGCGTGGTGCTCGAAGGTTGGCTCGAGCCGGGCGAGCGGCTGCCGGAGGGCCCGTTTGGTGACCACACCGGTTATTACAACGAAGTGGAGCACTTTCCGGTATTTACCGTGGAGCGCCTTACACACCGCCGTAATCCGATTTATCATAGCACTTACACCGGGCGCCCGCCGGATGAACCAGCCATTCTCGGTGTGGCGCTGAACGAAGTTTTCATTCCCATCCTTCAGAAGCAATATCCGGAGATTGTCGATTTCTATTTACCACCGGAAGGATGCTCCTACCGGCTCGCGATTGTGACGATTAAAAAGCAGTACCCCGGCCATGCCAAGCGGGTGATGATGGGTGTATGGTCGTTTCTACGACAATTCATGTACACCAAGTTTGTAATCGTGACGGATGATGATGTGAATGCTCGCGACTGGAAAGACGTGATCTGGGCCATAACCACCCGGATGGACCCGGCGAGAGATACGACGCTAGTGGAGCACACGCCAATTGACTATCTGGATTTCGCTTCGCCGGTGGCAGGACTCGGGTCCAAAATGGGCCTGGATGCCACCAGCAAGTGGCCGGGGGAAACCAGTCGGGAGTGGGGCACACCGATCACCATGTCGGATGAGGTTCGCCAGCGGGTGGACGATATTTGGCTGAGCCTGGGGATTGAAACCGATACCGATCGCCCCGATTGACAGCGATTAGTGAGCAAAATGCGGCGATGCCCGGATAAGAATACCCCGGAATACCGGATAGCCTTGCAGCCTTCTGGCCTGACGTTGCTTGCCAGGGCGGACGAAGATTTGCTGTCTGCCGCCGCACGTTCCGGCATCGCGGTGCCTTCCGCTTGCCGGAACGGAGTATGTGAACTGTGTGGGGCAACCCTGTTGAGTGGTCCGGCTCTGAATACCCGTAATCAACAACGTATACCTGAAACCGCGCGCCTGATGCTTTGTCGAACCCGGGCGCTTGGCCACCTGGAACTGGAGATTGAGGCCGTTATGGCAGCTGGAAAAAATACCGCCCGGAAGTTTCAAGCGAATGTGGTTGATGTGCGGTCTATCAGCCACGATGTGTTTCGGGTTGAACTGCAGTTGCCACGCCGGCGGGAACTGGATTTCCATGCCGGCCAGTATCTTTCAGTTGTGCTGCCGGATACCGACCCTTGCTACTTTTCGATAGCGAGCAGTCCGCTGGAACAAAATCTGGAACTGCATATCCAGGCATCTCCGGAATGGGTGTCAGCCCAGAAAGTGATTGATGTTCTGAAATCGGGTCGGTCTGTAACCCTTGATATGCCTCATGGCGGGGCCTGTCTCGCGGCGGCTCCGGAAAAACCGTTATTGATGGTGGCCGCCGGCACTGGATTTGCTCAAGTGAAAAGTATGGTGGACTACCTGCAAACCACAGGTTACCAGCAACCAGTAAGGTTGTTTTGGGGCGTGCGCCGTCACGAGGATATGTACCTCCGGTCGCTGGCGCAGCAGTGGCACGAGCAATGGCCGCCGTTTACTTTTTCGCCGGTGGTAGGGGATGACGAGGACAATGACTGGAGCGGTCACCACGACCAGTTGGTGCGGGCGGTACTCTCGACGGGTCAGGACTGGAAGGGCGTTCAGGTCATGGCCAGCGGATCACCGGTGATGGTCTATACGCTTATGGATGCCCTTGTCGAGGCCGGCTTGCCCGAAGAAGCATTTTTCTCTGATGTTCTGGAGTACGCGCCCCGGAAATAGCAAAACCTGCGGGGCCAAGCAGGGATTAACTTGTCACAAGCGATAACGTCTGTCTCAGGCTTTGGGCATGGGCAGATCCGGTAACCCGCTGTCTTTGACCAGCCCTTGCATAAGCAGTTTCATACTGGCTCCATCTTCTCCCATATGGGCGTTCAGTCGACTCAGCTCTGCCATGGTTTCACGACTACGCCTGAGCCTCAGGCTGGTATCGAAATATTCCCGGGCTTTACCCCAGAGTTCGTTGCGCAGGCTCAGTCGCCCCAGCGCCAATAACAGCTCGGCATTGTTGGGACGATCACGCAGCCAGCGCTCGGCAGCCAGCAACTGCTCATCGGGCTCCAGGCCTTTGATGCGACCATAGAGATTAATCAGCTCGTCACTCCAGTGATTCCTCAAGACCTTGCGGAGCAAGGTTTCAGCCTGGGCTTCATCTCCAAGTGCCGCAAGCAGCCGCGCATATTCACGGATGCTATGCTCGTCGCGTCTTACAGATCCCGGCAGCTCATCCCACAGTGTGGTGAGTGGTTCCAGGGACGCATTGCCGCTTTCGGACTGACGCCTGCAGTCTTCTGCTGCGCGCAATAACAGATTCTGCCACGTGGTACGTTCAAGCTGGTTAAGTTCTTCCTTGGGCAGCAGGTCACGCTTGCGCAGTTCCGGCAGTAATTTGGACAGTTCCCGCCAGTCTTCCAGCCGGACATAGGCGTTCTTCAGAAGTTTGAGAACAAAAGGATGGTGGGGCGCCCGCTTTCTCAAGCGAATCAGCGTTGCCAGCGCCTGCTCCAGGCGGTTACCCGCCAACTGCAACTGAGCCTGGGTGATACCAACGGCCATATCGGAGCCGGGAGTACTATCGAAGGCCTTGCGCAGTAATTCATCAACTGCGTCGTGTTCACCAGACTCAAACGCTGCCTGGGCAGCCGCAAGATAATTGATCAAAGGTGTGTCAGCCTTGCTGGCGGACGCCTCCAGCAATTTTCGGGCCCGGGGCCAGTTGCCTTCTGCCAATGCCAGCAGGCCCTGGGTGGTACGGCGCCGCGCGCGACGCTCATTGCCGCGGGCTAGCCACCCGGACACCACGCCCGCACCCCGTGAGAAACGTCGGATCAGCCCAACTGTCAGCAGAATTGCGCCCACCATCAGGATCAGGGCCAACAGGCCAATCCAGAAGTTGGTTTCCACCAGATAGTTGCCAAGGCTGATGCGAATATAGCCCAGGTCGTATTGCAATCCCAGGCTGAGGCCTGCGCCGATCAGTAGCGCCAGAAGGATAATCAGTAACAGCCGGATCATGACGGTTCATCCTGGGCCGGAGTTCTGTTCTCCGGTCCGCCGGTCCGGCCCGCAATGCGTGCTTTCAGCAGGGCCAGTGACTGGCTGATGTCGGGCAGTTCCGGATCTATGGCCTTGCCCTGAAGCTCTTCCAATGAAGCCTTCAGAGCCCGGATGCGCTCGTCGCTGTCGTCATACCAATCGGTCAGAGCATTAACGGCTTTGGTGAGCGCGCGGTCGTAAAGAGTCTGATAACCCCGAAGCACCGCGAGTTCGGCTTCTTCCAGCATCAGTTGCATGTTCAGCCGGGCATAGGCGCTCTGGTCTGGCGACATCAGTGGCTTTATCTTGGTATCCATCCGACGGACCACGATAACATCGTTCAGGGTTTCGCGAGTCTGCTGCCATGCTCGTTGCAGGGGGTTGCCGGTGGCTTCATTCTCAGCGTCGTCGCTATTTGCAGGTGCTACAGGGCTGTTGCCTGCCAACGCACTGTCGGTCAGCTCATGGACACTGGCGATAGCGGCTTCGAGCTGCAGATAGAGACCTGTCCGGTCAACCCCGGTGATGCCCCGGAGCGCCAGAATTTCTTTCGCCAGCTGCTCTCTCACCGGGTAAACGCCGACGTCGTCGGTCTCGGTGAGGACTTCATCGGCTGAGCGCAGGGCGGCGAGGGCGCCCTTGAAATCCTTTTCGATCAGCAGCCGCTGATTGGCTATGCGCATTAAATACTCCGCTTCTGCCAATAGCCAGTCAGTGCGGGTGCGGTTGCCAGCCTCCAGCAGTTCCCGTGCGTTGTGGTCAATCTGGCGTTGCTGGGTGGCGAGTTTTTCCCGCTGGGATTCAAGCACCTCCTCCATGGCCTGGATTCGCTGCGCCTGCTGGCCATCGGTTTGGCTGTACATACGTTCCAGTCGCTCGGTATTACCGTCCACGAATGCGACGCTTTTTTGCAGAGCCTGCTGGGTTTGCCACTGCTGCCAGCTCCAGAGCGCCAGCACAAGGGTGAAGACCAGAGCGACCACTGCTGTCAGCCACAGGGGCCAGAGGCGGGGGCGCGCTGGCCAGGTCTTTTCAACCGTGGCTGGCAGTTGGGATTTTGAGTCGGTCACAGGCGTCCTTACTGGGCTTATTTAAGCTTGCATGTCACGGCCCGGGTGAGCCAGTTGTTAAGCAATACAGGTTATAATAGCACCAACATCCCGCGCTGCCGGCTGGCAGATCCGTTGGAACCCGGCATTTTTGGCCTGTTGGGCTACGCGTCCAACAGGCACCACGATAAGCTGTTGTTTCAGATTGTGGTTTGTATTCTGGCTCAGCGCGACGAGATTGTTCAATGTTTCTCCCGACAGTGTGATAACTACTTCCGGGCTGAAGGTGCTCAGGGCGTCCTCCACCTCGCCTCTGTTATAGGCTGGGCATTGGCGCCTGTAAAGTGCGAGCCTGCTAACGTCTGCGCCACGCAGCCTCAGGGTGTCCCGAATCAGCTCCCGGCCCTGTTCGCCAGAGGCCAGAAGAATCTTTTCGCCCACGGGCGCGGCCAAATCCGGCAGCTCCAGTAAATGCTCACTGGTAAAACCGGAGGCGGATGTCTGAGGCTTGAGGCCAGCACCTGCAAATATATCCGCGGTCGCGGCACCTACGCCATACCATTTAATTCCCACCGGCTGCTGCGGCCACCAAGCATCGGTACGCTCCAGTAACAGTCGCGCGGCGAAAGGGCTGACAGCAATTACGTGGGCAAACTGATCCAGGTTCTGGATCAAGGTCCGCTGCGCCGGTGTCTCTTCCAATACGTGTCTTTCCAGCAGCGGCAACTCGCATACCCTGGCACCCGCTTGACGCAGATATTCACTCAGCCGGTGTGATTCCGGCTTCGGCCTGCAAACAAGAATACGCCGTCCCGCTAGGGGCAACTCAGGTCGGAGTGTGGCCATAGATCTCAGCCAGAACCCTGCCTGCACCCAACGCCAGTAACTCTTCCGCCAGTTCGCGACCAAGGCGCTCACCTTCAGCACGATGTGCACGCCCTTCCACCCGGAATATTTCCGTTCCGTCTACCGCGCCCACCAGGCCCCGAAGCCACAGGATGTCGTTCGCTTCCAATAGCGCATAGGCCGCGATCGGTACCTGGCAGCCCCCTTGAAGGCGACGATTCAGAGCTCTTTCAGCCTTGACCCGGTCGGAGGAATCAGAGTGACTGAGTGGCGCTAGCAATTCAATCAGTTCCTGATCGTCCAGCCTGCATTCGATACCAAGAGCACCCTGGCCTACCGCAGGCAGGGAGATGGTGTCGGGCATGCTGTAGCGGATGCGGGCATCGAAGCCCAGACGTTTCAGGCCGGAGCTGGCCAGAACAATGGCATCGTAATTACCGGCATCGAGCTTTGCCAGCCGGGTGTTTACGTTGCCGCGCAAGGTGTGAATCCGAAGATCAGGGCGGTAGGCCCTTAGCTGGCATTCCCGGCGCAGGCTGGCAGTACCGATAATAGCTCCCTGGGGCAGGACATCAACGTTTTCAAAGTCATTACTGACAAAGGCATCGGTCGGATCTTCCCGTTCACAGATGGCGACCAGCCCGAGCCCGTCCGGAAACGTCATCGGAACATCTTTCATCGAGTGCACGGCAAGGTCAGCGCGGCCGTCGAGCATGGCCTCTTCCAGTTCCTTGACGAAAAGTGCCTTGCCACCGATTTTGGCCAGGGGCACGTCAAGGATTTTGTCACCCTGGGTTTTGATACCCAGCAGCTCCACCGTGATGTGTTCGTGCATGCGCTCAAGTTCAGACTTGATGAATTCGGCCTGCCATAAAGCCAGAGCGCTTTTGCGAGTTGCGATACGAAGTGTGCGTTTTGCCATGATTCAGTGCATTGCCACGGTTAAAAATGAATGGCCTTAGCGTACCTTGTGGGGGCGCAAATGTCCCGCCCGGGATACCTGCGTGCGCTAACCTGGTTGTTGATCATTCAGCCATTGGCGGACGGCGGTTGCGTGGCGTCGGCTGACACTGAGGGTTGCCGGACTGTTTCGTAAGGCAAGCTGGTAATGGCCGTCGCCTGTGCGTTTGAGAGCCTGAATGAAACGGATTCCGACCAGGGTATGGCGGTGAATTCTGAGTAGCTCGCCGGGGTAGGTGTTTTCGAGTTCTTTGAGGGTATGGTCGGTAACCGTTTCGCCCCGGTCATGGTGAATAGTGACGCATTTCTGGTCTGCTTCGCAGAAATGAATGCGGCTGAGTTCAATCAGCTCGGTGCCACGATGGGTGCGGACCGCCAGTTGATTACTGACGGCGTCCGACGCTGACGCCAGCGCCCTGAGCTGAACCCGGTTGACCCGGCCGGCCCGCGCCAAAGCGTCGCTGAGCGCTTCGCGACGGACAGGCTTTAACAGATAAGCGACCGCGTGAACCTCGAAAGCGGCAATGGCGTAGTGATCATAAGCTGTACAAAAAATAACCGCGGGAGGGTTTTGGACGGTGCTGAGCCGCTCGGCGACTTCCATGCCGTCCATGCCTGGCATCCGGATATCAAGCAGTATGATGTCTGGTTCGAGGTTGGCGACGGCCTTGAGTGTGCTATCACCATTATTGGCTTCGCCGCAGACTTCATAGCTATCGAGTGCGTCCATCAGCCTGCGGATGCGTTCGCGGGCAAGCGGTTCGTCATCGGCAATGAGAACCTTCTGGCGGGCGGGGTCAGTCATGTTTGCGGATCCGAAACGGTTTGTTGTTTGTTACTGGCGCGCTGCCAGGGCAGCCGGACTGTGACCGTGTAAGTATCGTTTTGTTGGCTGTTCTTGAGCACAGCAGGTTCGCCGAACAAGGCTCGTAGTCGAGCCTCAATATTGTCCAGTGCCATGCGGTTACCCTCGTGATTCTGTTCGCTCGGGCCCGGGCGTGGATTCTGCACCATCAGATAAACATAGTCGCCTTTTCGATAACCTTCGATACACACCGTACCGCCTTCCTGACGCGGTTGGATACCGTGATAGATGGCATTCTCAACCAGAGGTTGCAGTGTCAGCGGGGGAATGGCCTGCAGTAGCAGGCTGTCGTCCACTGCCCAGACCACGTTCAACCGATCACCCAAACGCAGCCCTTCAATCATCAGGTAGCGTCGGCACAGGGTGAGCTCTTCCTCCAGTGGAATCAGCCGGTCCTGGGTGCGCAGGCTGGCCCGGAACAACTCCGACAGGTCCAGCACGGCATCCTCGGCCTGCTCCGGCCGGGTGGCGATCAGACTGGCAATGGTGTTCATGCTGTTAAACAGAAAATGCGGATGAATTCTGGCCTGCAGCGCTGTCAGGCGTGACTGCATTTCAGCCTGGCGCTGCTGTTGCCACTGGTTTTGGAGGTAAAAATACCGGAGTACCATCAGAGTGATAATCATAGCCAGTAACAGGTTTTTGCCGATGGCCTGCCAGCTTGTAGGAGAAAGCCCGGGGTTCAGCATCTGGTCTGCAAACAGACTGAAGAAAAGCACATCCAGCATTACCAGCAGGGTTATCGCCAGCGTGGCACGGCTCACACGCAAGTGTTGCAGCCAGCGTCGCATCAGGCAGATCAGTGCGGTACTGGTCAACACCGTCCACTGCACGAACAGTGACAGCAGACCGAAGTAGTTCCAATCTATCCATTGGCGTTCTGCTTGCATCACTGCCAGTAACAGAACCATCAGTTCGCTGGTGATCAACAGGGTGAAAACTGCCCTGACGCGACATAGATCCGGCACGAAAAAATCGTCCGCGAGGTCTGATGGCGCGCTGGGGGCGCGGTTTCGGTCACCGTTTCGCTGCATGGGGTGAGAGTCCTTGAGACAGTGTTATAATGCTGGCCTCATTTCATTCAGGGCCGCCAGATAATGCCGGCCTACCAGCAGGAAAGATAGACCATGACTGATCAGAACAAGACCTCCGAAAAACCCTGGGGCGGTCGGTTCAGCGAACCGACCGATGCATTTGTGGAACGTTTCACTGCGTCGGTCGGGTTTGATCAGCGGCTTTACCACCACGACATTACCGGTTCCATTGCCCATGCCACCATGCTGGCAGCGGTAGGTGTGCTGACGGATGAAGAGAAAACCCAGATCATTGATGGGCTGGCGACAGTAAAAGCAGACATTGAAGCGGGCAGGTTTCAATGGTCAATAAGCCTCGAAGATGTCCACATGAATATCGAGGCCCGGCTCACAGATCGCATTGGCATTACGGGTAAAAAGCTTCACACCGGTCGCAGCCGTAATGACCAGGTGGCCACCGACATCCGGCTTTATCTGCGGGATGAAATCGACGTCATTGCAGACGAGTTGGCCCGTCTTCAGGCTGGCCTGCTTGACCTGGCCGAGCGTGAGGCCGATACCATCATGCCCGGTTTTACCCATCTTCAAACCGCTCAACCGGTGACGTTCGGTCATCATTTGTTAGCCTGGTATGAAATGCTGGTGCGGGATGGCGAGCGCCTGCAGGATTGTCGCAAACGTGTCAACGTGATGCCGCTCGGGGCGGCT
>JBBQMX010000041.1:0-8761 GCA_038329375.1 Pseudomonadales bacterium
AGCACTTGACGCTGGATGGTGTCTTTGGCAATCCAGCTTCCCGCTCTCACGGTTTCGGTTGGCAGGCTGAGTCGGCGGTAGAGACCGCCCGGCGCCAGGTTGCCAGCCTCATTAACTGTGATCCTCGTGAAATTGTCTGGACTTCAGGCGCGACCGAGTCCGATAACCTCGCGATTAAAGGCGTGGTAGCTGGGCTTGCGAACCCGCACATCATTACGTCGGCTATTGAGCATAAAGCGGTGATTGACACTTGTGCCTGGCTGGAGTCCCAGGGTTGCCAGGTTACCTGGCTGAAGCCGGACTCGAGCGGTCGTATATCGGTGCAGCAGGTGGTTGAAGCGCTTACAGCTGACACGGTGCTGGTTAGCCTGATGCTGGTCAACAATGAACTCGGGACAATCAACGATATCCCGGCCATTGGGGAACTTTTACGCGACAGAGGGGTTATGTTTCACGTTGATGCCGCTCAGGCTGCAGGCAAAATGACCGTGGATGTCGCAGCCATGCCGATGGATTTGATGTCGCTGTCAGGCCACAAGGTATACGGGCCAAAGGGTGTCGGAGCACTATACGTTCGCCGTAACCCGGGGGTCAGAATAGCGGCTCAGATTCATGGCGGTGGTCACGAGCGGGGCATGAGGTCCGGCACATTGCCTACCCATCAGTTGGTGGGGATGGGGCGTGCTTTCGAGTTGGCAAAATTACACATGAATGACGAATGTGAGCGTCTGGAAGCATTGCGGAACCGTTTTATGACGCAATTGGACAGCTTGCCGGGAGTGTCGTTAAACGGAAGCCATAAGCACCGGGTTCCGGGCATCATGAACCTCCGTTTTGACGGAGTGGAAGCGGAATCGCTGATGCTTGGTCTGAGAGAACTCGCGATATCGTCAGGCTCGGCCTGTGCGTCTGCCACCGTGGAACCGTCATACGTATTGAAGGGGATCGGTCTTTCCGATGTGGAAGCGCACAGTGCATTGCGTTTTTCTGTAGGCCGTTTCTCTACGGAAGAGGAGGTTGATTTTGCAGCGCAACAGTTTAAGGACCTCGTCCCGCGCTTAAGGGCTGTGCGCCGAACCGTCGCCTGATTGCCAGCGTTCCTCCTGGCCCTGGTAGGAAGTTGCCTCCCGACTGCGTATAATTACAAGCCTGAAATTTTCCCTGACCATAAACTGGAGATTAACCATGTCAAATGAGCGAACGCTCTCGATCATCAAGCCCGATGCCGTTGCCAAAAACGTCATTGGTGAAGTTTACAGTCGTTTCGAAAAAGCCGGTTTGAGCATCGTGGCATCGAAGATGATGCATCTCACTCAGGACCAGGCAGAAGGCTTTTATGCCGAGCACAAGGAACGTCCTTTTTTTGCTGATCTCGTCGCGTTCATGACTTCCGGCCCGGTTGTGGTGCAGGTTCTTGAAGGTGAAGGCGCTATTCTGAAAAACCGCGACCTGATGGGAGCTACTAATCCGAAGGAAGCCGCAGCGGGCACTATCCGCGCGGATTTCGCTTCTTCTATTGATGCCAATGCCGTTCACGGTTCCGATTCCGCCGATTCTGCCGAGCGCGAAGTTGCCTATTTCTTTAACGACAACGAGATTTGTCCGCGCGGCTGATTGAGTTGTCGATTAAGCCCGGGGCCTCAAGGTTCCCGGGTTTCCTGTGTTTATAAGCATCCAGGTGCTTACTGAGGTTTTGTCATGACGTCGCCCGCTGAAAAGATCAATCTCCTGGGGCTGCCCAAGCCCAAGCTCGAAGCTTTCTTCGAGACGCTGGGAGAAAAGCGTTTTCGGGCCACCCAGGTACTGCAGTGGATTCATCAATGGGGTGTCGACGACTTTGATCAGATGACCAACATGAGCAAAGTGTTGCGGGAAAGACTGAAAGAAGTCGCAGAAGTACGCGGTCCCGAAGTGATCTTCGATGAAACATCGAAAGACGGCACCCGTAAATGGGTGATGCGGATGGACCGTGGTAACAGTATCGAGACTGTACTGATCCCTGATGGCCAGCGTGGAACACTCTGTGTGTCTTCACAAATCGGTTGCAGCCTGGATTGTACGTTCTGCTCCACCGGCAAGCGGGGCTTTAACCGTAATCTTACGTCTGCAGAAATAATTGGCCAGGTCTGGGTCGCACGCAAAGCCTTCATGCCTTTCGCCCCCGGCCCTGACCGCCCCATTACAAACGTTGTTATGATGGGAATGGGCGAACCACTGCTCAACTTCGAAAACGTCGTTGACGCCATGAACCTGATGATGGAAGACCTGGCTTATGGCATTTCCAAGCGCCGGGTTACCCTGAGTACGTCCGGCGTTGTGCCTGCTATTGACCGGCTGGGCGAAGTTACTGATGTTTCATTGGCCATTTCATTACACGCGCCTAATGATGAATTGCGGAATCAATTGGTTCCATTGAATAAAAAGTATCCTATTGCCGAGCTCCTCGCAGCCACCCGGCGGTACCTCGCCCGTTTGCCAGACAAACGCAAGGTAACCATCGAATACACTGTTATCGAAGGAATGAATGACAGCCCGAAACTAGCAGCTGACTTGGCGGAGTTATTGCGTGGCTTGCCGTGTAAAATTAATCTGATACCGTTTAACCCGTTTCCGGAAAGTGACTTCCGGAGGCCGAAGCTGTCAGCAACCCGTCGTTTTCAGAACGTGCTTAATGAGGCCGGCTATATCTCGACTATTCGCACCACTCGGGGGGATGATATTGACGCTGCATGCGGCCAACTGGTGGGGCAGTTTGAGGATCGTACCCGCAGAAGCCAACGATACATTCCTGTGCATCAGATGACCCCCTGATGGCGCGAAATAACGGTCAGGAAAATCCAGTGTCCCATGACAAAAAGTCCAAACTGAGAAATGTTCTGATCAGCCTGGGTATGGTTGTTTTGCTGACAGGTTGCGTGACTTCTTCAGACAGCCGGTTTGCTCGCGAGGCTGACCAGGGCAAGGCCGTCAGAAACTACGTGCAGCTGGCAACTGCCTATATTGGTCAGGGAAATTTTGATCGTGCGAGGAACCACCTTGAGCGTGCTCTGGAAATAAAGCCGGACAGCCCTAGTGCCCTGGCGGCAATGGGGTTGATTTACCAGAGAGAAGGCGACTCACAACTGGCCAGAGAGTCGTTCAGTAAAGCCATAGGTAATGATGGCAGTTACACTCGGGGTCGCGTTTACTATGGCGCTTTTTTATATGACCAGAAAGATTTTGACGGTGCAAAAGAGCAGTTTTTAAAAGCTTCGGCAGACACGGGATACGAAGACCGGGGCTCGGTTTTCTTCAATTTGGGGCGAATTTATCAGCGGCTTGGTGAATCGGAAAACGCGGTTAATGCATTCCAGCGATCGGTGGAGCTGACCCGAGGAGAACCGAGAGCACTATTGGCTCTGTCAACAACCCTGATTGAAGCAGGCTCCTATACAGAAGCGTCGCGTTACTACAGCCGTTTGATGACAGCCATGGCCGGCAACCGACAGATGCAGCACTCTCCGGAAAGTCTGCTGACGGGCATACAGCTCGCAAGATATTTCAATGAATGGGACCGGGAAGCGAGTTTAGCCCTGGTACTGAAGAACCAATACCCAGAGTCAGACCAATATCAACAATATAAGGCGCTGATGTCCAATGACCAGTGAAGACAATTCTCCATCTGTCGATCAGGGTAATACAGGGAAGCAATTGCGTCAGGCCCGCGAGTCAGCCGGACTGACATTGACGCAGGTAGCAGAGAGCCAACATCTTCGCCCGTCAATTATCCAGGCAATTGAAGAAGGCAACTACCACCAGGTTGACAGCGAACTGTTTCTCAAGGGCTATGTACGAACTTACGCGGGCCTGGTGGGTCTTGATGCGGATAGAGTGGTTGCTTCATTGAACAAAGAGCTTGAGCCGCTGCGCAGAGAGAAGGCGGCTGCGGAGGAAATTAACCCGCTTCAGGACATCGAGCGACGCAAACGTCAGAAAGTCCGTATTGCAAAAAGCATCAGCTTTATTTTGGTAATCGTAGTATTAGGGCTGTTGGCTTATCGGTTTATATCGCTACCAGAGCAGAGCGTTGCCCCGGAACCGTCTGATGGCTCCGGGCCTGCAACTGAGCAGCAGGGGTCACAGTTCGATGACGGTATTCAGGCAAAGCCGTCGGACGAGCTTGAAGATCTCAGTCCGGAACAGGGTCGGGATGGCGACGATGAGCCGGTGGCTCTTACTACCGGTAGCGATGCTCCCGAAGCGGGCGTCTTTGCAGATGATGGTGGTGTTGAAAGCATAAATGAGGATTTGCCCGCCAGCGAGTCCTTCAGTAACGCGGACGTAACGGTTCAGAGCGATACTGCCGGCGTTCGCGCTGAAGGTGATAATATAGCTCAGCCGGTGAGTGACGGTGAAAACAGTTATGCAGAGGTTCAGAATCTTTTCACCGCGAGCTTTTCCGATGACTGCTGGATTCAGGTAACCGATGCCCGCGGTCGCACGCTGGTGGCGGCGATTCGTCGGGCGGGTGAGAGCGTTTCGGTGGAGGGTATACCGCCACTGCGAATAGTACTGGGTGCAGCCGATGCCGTTGTGCAACTTGAGTTTGCAGGAGAATCTGTAGACTTGTCCTCCTACCGGGCGGTTAATAACCGGGTAGAGTTCACTCTTGATGTTTAAAGTTTCCAATAAGCCTCTTCGAGGTCTGGTTGAAAGGTTATGAAGCAGGAATCTCCGATTAAAAGACGCGTTTCACGTCAGATTATGGTGGGTAATGTCCCCGTTGGTGGCGATGCACCGATTGCGGTCCAGAGCATGACTAACACTAACACCTGTGACGTTGATGCCACGGTCGGGCAAATCAATGATCTCGAACAGGCCGGTGCCGATATTGTCAGGGTCTCGGTCCCTAGTATGGATGCAGCAGAAGCATTCGGGAAAATCCGCGCACGGGTTAACGTACCGCTGGTAGCAGACATTCACTTTGACCACAAGATTGCACTGAAAGTCGCTGAATATGGCGTTGACTGTCTCCGTATTAACCCTGGCAATATTGGTCGTGAAGACAGGGTCAGCGCTGTTATTTCTGCTGCTCGGGACAAAAATATTCCTATCCGGATTGGTGTAAATGCCGGTTCGTTGGAAAAGGAATTGCAGCGTAAATATGGCGAGCCAACCTCGGAAGCACTGGTTGAGTCTGCCATGCGGCACATTGATATTCTCGATCGGCATGATTTCCAGAATTTCAAGGTCAGTCTGAAAGCGTCAGAAGTATTCATGACAGTAGCCGCCTATCGCCAGATAGCCACCCAGATTGACCAGCCACTGCATCTTGGTATAACCGAAGCGGGCGGGCTCCGCTCCGGTACGGTCAAGTCGTCTATTGGCCTTGGCATGCTTCTTATGGATGGTATTGGTGACACCATCCGGGTGTCACTTGCGGCGGACCCGGTGCAGGAGATCAAAGTCGGTTACGACATTCTTAAAAGCCTGCGTTTACGGAGTCGTGGCATTAACTTTATTGCCTGTCCGAGTTGTTCCAGGCAGAATTTCGACGTCATCCAGACTATGAATGATCTGGAGGCCAGGCTTGAAGACGTTCGCGATCCCCTGGATGTCGCCATTATAGGCTGTATCGTAAACGGCCCCGGTGAAGCGAAAGAAGCGGATGTTGGCCTGACGGGAGGGAGTCCGAAAAATCTCTTTTATCTGGCTGGCCGTCCCCATCAGAAGCTGGAAAACGCGACTTTGACAGATGACCTCGAGCGGCTTATTCGTGGGGAGCTCGCTCGCCGTAAAGAACAGGAAGACCAGATCATCGCGCGCTCGTAAGCCTGACTTGGCCGGGTCCGAGAATGACCCGGAGCACATCTGGTTCGCGTACCAATTCAGCATTTATCAGCAAGGTTAAGGTTTAACGTTGGCAAAAATTCAGGCGATCCGGGGAATGAACGATATTCTCCCCGGCCAGACTCCTATGTGGCAATTTCTTGAAACCACGGTTCGTCAGGTACTGAAATCCTATGGTTACCAAGAGATCCGCATGCCGATTGTGGAGCAAACAGAGCTGTTCAAGCGCTCTATCGGTGAAGTGACCGACATCGTCGAAAAGGAGATGTACACTTTTGACGATCGCAACGGCGACAGCCTGACTCTGCGCCCCGAAGGCACCGCTGGATGTGTGCGGGCAGGTGAGGAGCACGGCCTGCTGTTTAATCAGACTCAGCGGCTTTGGTATGCAGGTCCTATGTTCCGGTATGAACGCCCGCAGAAAGGCCGTTATCGCCAGTTTCATCAAATTGGTGTTGAATGCTTCGGTATGGGTGGCCCGGACATCGATGCCGAGCTTTTGATCATGACCGCGCGCTTGTGGAAAACTCTGGGCTTACAGCCCCATACTCGACTGGAAATAAACTCCATAGGGACTGCCGATGCTCGCGGGAAATACCGTGAAGCACTCGTCAACTATCTGAGTGAATTCAAGACTGAACTGGATGCAGACAGTCTCCGCCGACTGGAGTCCAACCCGCTCCGTATCCTGGATAGCAAGAACGCAGGCACCCAGCGAATTCTGGAGAAAGCTCCGGTTCTGGGCGCGTTTCTTGATCAGGAATCCCTCGACCATTTTTCTCGCCTCAAGGGCTTACTTGATGCGGCAGGTGTGATGTATACCGTTAACCCACGTCTGGTTCGCGGCCTCGATTACTATGGCAAAACCGTATTTGAATGGGTTACCGACAGTCTTGGCGCTCAGGGAACCGTTTGTGCAGGTGGTCGTTATGATGGCCTGGTAGAGCAATTGGGTGGCAAATCCACACCGGCGATTGGTTTTGCCATGGGGATTGAAAGGTTAGTGCTGCTGTTGGAGACTCTAGGGCTGGTTCCGGAGCATGTATCCAATGATGCGGATGTTTATGTGATGGCGATGGGAGAGGACGCACTTGCGGCTGCAATAGCGCTGGGTGAGGGCATTCGCTCTGCACTGCCTGGCAAGGTGACTGTGATGCATTGCGGTGGTGGGAGCTTTAAGAGCCAAATGAAAAAAGCAGACCGCAGTGGCGCACGGCTCGCTATCATTGTGGGTGAAAACGAACTGGCTACCGGTACCGCTTCGATCAAACCATTGCGATCAGATGAACCACAAACGACAGTGGATCAGTCCCGGTTGCCCCGGGTACTGGCCGAATTTTTCGGCAGCCGCTGAAAGCCTGTTTTACAAAAATGAATATTCAGATTTCTCGGGAGTTATTATGGCTGAGTTGCGTACGGACGAAGAACAGGTCGAAGCGATCAAAAACTGGTGGAAGAAGAATGGCAGCTCACTCCTGATCGGTATTGTTGCTGCACTGGCAATTGTATTCGGATGGCAGGCCTGGCAGGACAATCAGGCTGAAAAGCGCAGCCTTGCTGCCGCCCAGTTCAGTAGCCTGGTGAATTCGCTCAGTGAAAGCGACGACGCAAAGCGTACCGAAACCGTAGGCTACCTCGCTAAAGAACTCCAGGAGGACTTCGAAAACAGTGCTTACGCCATCTACGCCACGTTGATTCTGGCTCAGCAACAGCTGTTGGATCAGTCTGATCCGGGAGCGGCGGAAGCCTCGCTGGAATGGGCGCATGGGCGTGTCGAAAAGGGCAATCCATTGGAGTTGATCATTAGAAGCCGCCTTGCTCAGGCTCAGTTTGCTGCCGGTAAACATGATGACGCGCTGGAAACGTTAAATGGAGCGGGTGAGACCGGTGAATTCGCCGAGATCTACCTGGAGCTAGAAGGCGATATCCTGTTGGCCAAAGGTGATCGGTCGGCAGCTGAAGAAGCCTATCGGTCAGCAAGGGAAGCATCAAGCACCGGTCAGAACGGCATTCTGCAGCTCAAGTTGGCAGATCTCGCGGTTGGGGAGGAAGTTTAATGCCTCTGGGCAACTATTCAATTTTGCGCTTTATTGCTTTCTTAGGGTTATCAGCACTAATCGCCGGGTGCAGTACCAGTGAGCCTTTCGAACAACCAGACCCAGTCCCGGAAGTCGTGGAATCGGTAAAGTTTGACCGCGTTTGGACGATGACGGTCGGCGACGGCCATGATGGACAACACCTGCACCTTGAGCCCTTCATTCAGGGAGACATTCTTTTTGCGGCGTCAGCGGACGGCATGTTTGTATCGGTTAATCCTGCTAACGGTGCCGTGAACTGGCAGCAGGAACTGGACCGGGAAATCATGGCCGGTGTAGGTGGGGATCTCGATCAACTGTATCTGGTCTCCCGGGACGCAAAGTTGGTAGCCTTTGGTAAGGAAGAGGGGGAGACGCGCTGGGAGGTTCGCCTACCTAACGAGGTGTTGGCCGCTCCGCAGTCCAACGGCTCTATTGTGGTGGTTCAGACCACCGATGGTAAGGTTCTTGCCTTTGATATTGCGAGTGGCGAAAAACGTTGGCAATACGATGGCGTAGTGCCAGTGCTTACTCTCAGAGCGACGGCTAAACCCTTGGTAGGCAGTGAACTGACTCTGGTGTCGTTCGCCAATGGTCAGCTTTTTGCGCTGTCCTCGGAGAGCGGTCAGCCTATTTGGCAATATACCGTAGGTGAATCAAAAGGCCGGACCGAGCTTGAGCGTTTGGTCGATGTTACCAGCCAGCCGTTGGTTCTTGACACTGCCGTGTTAGTCACCGGGTATCAGGGCAGGCTTGCCGCTGTTGACCTCCGAAATGGTGAGGAAATCTGGAGTCGTCGTACCTCCAGCCTGCAAACTCCGGCAATTGCGTATGGCAATATTTTCCTTTCCGAGTCT
>JBBQMX010000042.1:0-8723 GCA_038329375.1 Pseudomonadales bacterium
TTCAATCCTGCTCAAACTCAACACCGTACGTCATTACTGTTTTTTCCGGGACCGTATGGTCTTTGCCGACAAAAAGCCCCTGGCAGTCTGGCGGGGCAAATCGAACCAGCGCCATCGGGTCGAGTTTGCCCAGCGCTATGCCGACCACTCCCTCTGCAATGTTGGCTGTGTATTGCACAAAGAGAAGCAGCCACAGGCTTATCACAAACAATTCATGAGCGTGGATGAGCAGCTCAACTATCAGTTCGTGGTCAGCGTCGAGGGCATTGATGTGGCGACTAATCTGAAGTGGATCATGGCATCGAATTCCCTGTGCCTGATGCGCCGTCCCCGTTTTGAAACCTGGTTTATGGAAGGCACTCTGGTGCCGGGCTACCACTACGTGCAACTAATGGATGACCATTCTGATCTGGTCGAAAAAGTGGAGTATTACCGTCAGCACCCGATCGAAGCGGAGGCCATCATTGCCAACGCCAACCGTTATGTCGCACAGTTCATGAATCCCAGGCGTGAAGAACTGATTGCCCTGTTGGTGGTAGAGAAGTATCTGCAACTGAGCGACCAACGCTCACCACAGGTCAGTCGTTTGGGAGCCTGAACATTCGGGTAAGGCCCCAGCCGGTTTGATGCACTTTCCTCGTTGGCAGACTATAGTGCTAGCCCGATAGGGTCGGGTTGGCCAGTCCTTGATCAGAACCATTTACGGCAGAGTACGCAGCCCGACGTTCGACGCTGACATATCCGATTCTGAATATAGACAACTCACTGATACTACCCCATGACTGATCTCTCACTTACCCAGTATGTGCTTATCGCTCTAATTTTTGTCTGGAGCGGTTTCGTTCGCTCCGGTCTGGGGTTTGGCGGGGCCGTATTGTCATTGCCGTTCCTGCTTCTGGTGGACAACCAGCCGTTGGTTTACCTGCCATTGATTGCGGTGCATCTGCTGGTGTTCTCCTCGCTTACCATCGTGCTCAACAACCGTAAGCTTAAAACTCCGGGGCAGCCGATGGTCGGTACCGTCGAATGGTCTTACTTATGGCGGATTCTTGCCATCATGATCGTGCCCAAGATCATCGGTGTGCTGGGTTTGCTGACCCTGCCGGCCAACATTATGAGCGCGATTATTTTCTCCATTGTGGCGCTTTACTCCATCTCCTATATTCTTGATAAGCCGTTTCGCAGCAATAGCAAAGTGGTGGATGGCGCTTTCCTGATGCTGGGGGGCTACATCAGCGGCACCTCGCTGATCGGTGCCCCGTTGATCATTGCGGTGGTGGCCCAGCACCTGCCGAAGGAGAAATTGCGGGACACCCTGTTCGCACTCTGGTTCATTCTGGTGACTATAAAGATGGCTGCGTTCGTTTATGCGGGGGTGGATCTGCAACTGATTCATCATCTGTGGTTGTTGCCCTGCGCCGCCATCGGCCATGTGACAGGTTTGCGTTTCCATGAGCGTATGCTGGCAACGGAATCATCGGTTTTTTACCGTTTGCTCGGGGTCACACTGTTACTGATTAGCTGCATCGGGCTATGGAGAGGGCTGGCCGGTTAGGGTGTGCCTCTCATGGTTGAATGAATGGTGGACTTTGGAAAGGTAACCCGCGTAGAACATCAAACACGGCATTTGTGCACTTGCTGTGCCACTGACTCTCACTGACAACAGGGAAAATTTGCAATGATCGGATATGTAACACTTGGCGTTAGCGACATGGCGAAAGCCAAGAAATTCTACACTGAACTGCTGGCGGATCTGGACGCCAGGCTGCTGCTGGATATGGACCGCATAGCGTTTATCGGCAAGAATATGAAAACTCCTATGTTGGCAGTATGCAAACCCTACAATAACGAGCCCAACCATCCGGGTAACGGCAATATGGCAGCCCTCAACCCCGGCTCGAAGGAATTGGTAGACAAGTTCTATCACAAGGCCATCGAGCTGGGGGCCACCTGCGATGGCGAACCTGGTCAGCGCATTCCGGATCAGTTTTACGGCGCCTATGTCCGTGATCCGGATGGCAATAAAGTCGCCTTTTTCCACTTTGGTTGATTTCTGGTGGCTCATCTGATTAATTCGTTGGGAATTAGCCAGACGAGACACTGGGGCGTCAGCCTGAACCGGGCTGGCGCCTGTGATCGGAAGCGGCTCTGTGCCATTATGGCTGGCTGACTTCCCAAGACTGCAGAAGCGATCTTCTCCATGAATCCCAATTATGACAAGCGCACCCGCCCGCTGTGGCATCCGGCGTTATTACCATCGTGGTTGCTGGTGGGAATACTGTATCTGCTGGCACAACTCACTATGGCCGCCAAACAGCGCTGGGGTGCCGGTATTGGTCGTCTGCTGAACCGGCGACTGAAATCTCGCGCCCGGGTGGCTCAGACTAACATCAAAATCTGTATGCCCGAACTGGACGCCAGAGCCCGCGACGAACTGGTGGAATCCTGCTTTATTGCCTGTGCCAGAGGCTTTCTGGAAAGTACCCACGCCTGGTGGCGGGATATGACACCGTACCTGGACACCACTGAAATTTTCGGCCTGGAGCATCTTGAGGAGGCCAAAACCCGGGGTAAAGGTGTGTTGCTGATTGGCGGACATTACAGCATTCTCGATTTCGCTCTGCCGCTGATAGCCTGCAAGCTGGACAAGCCCGGCTACATGTATCGTCCCAATAACAACCCGGTGATTGACCACACCATAGAAAAAGGCCGCCGCCGCCATTTCAATATTCAGCCATTCACCAAGCGGGAAATGCCTGAAATGATGACGTTCCTGAAGGAGGGTGGACAGGTCTGGTACGCCTGCGACCAGGACTTTGGCAAAAAGAACAAGCTGTTCACGCCCTTTTTCGGGGTGCAGGCGGGCTGTATAACCATGCCGAGTCATCTGGCTCGGGAGTCCGGTGCTGCAGTGATCTGCGTCAGCCATCTGCGTACGCCGGAGGGGCGGTATCAGGTGGTGTTTTCTCCCATTCAGGAAGGCTTCGGTGAGGACGATCAGCAGGATGCTGCTGCCTGGAACGGCTTTATCGAAAACACCGTACGTCAGTATCCGGATCAATACCTGTGGTTGCACAAGCGTTTCAAGAGCCGTCCGGAGGGCGCGGAGAAAGTGTATTGAGGCGGGTCGTCAGGGTGTCAACTTATTGCATCCATGCGCCTTTCTGGCGGCCAGCAATACCACTCACCGTCGCTACTTTTCCCTGTCTTCGGCATTACTGATCATTGTGACCTCACGTTACATCAATTCGCTGATCGGGGTAGATAACTTCAGTCGTCTTTGAATACACTGGCCTGGAACCAGGTAACCGTGATATTTCTGATTGTTCTGGTGACGGTGGTCGTCTCCGAGTGGCTGTCTGCCAAAGTCCGGCAGGTCTTGCTCTAGCTTTGTCAAACCGGGCCCTTTAAAGCATCGCGACTGAAGTCGCTCCTACAGCAAAGATTGACCAAGGTCGGTGTTTGCAGGAGCGGTTTCAACCGCCAAGAAAGCCGCACGGGCCAACTGTCAGGTCCTTGCAGGAGCGGTTTTAACCGCGATGAGAGAGGATATAACTTCAAACAATCGCCACTAAAGTCGCTCCTTGGGTGTAGTTAGTGCGGGCGCCAGCAGGAACTTGCCATGACACCTTCAACGCTTTGGGCTTTTGAGTCGTACCAGCGCATTCGCTCGCGGCTTCCGCCACCCGTCGCAACTGCCGTTGAGCCTCAGCCGGTCGCGTCCCTCGGTGCAATCGCTGATCGTTTTGACGGGTTTATCTTCGATGCCTTTGGCGTACTTAACGTGGGCAACACAGCGTTGCCCACCGCTCAGGCCCGCTTTCACGATTTGCAGGCAATGGGAAAGCGCTGCCTGGTATTGTCGAATGCCGCCACCGCACCGGCACAGCAATTAATCCAGAAGTACCGTAACCTGGGCTTTCCGATTACGCCGGACCAGTTGATTTCCAGTCGCATGTTGGTGAGTGCTGCGTTGAGCGCCGAGACAGACAGGGTCTGGGCTGTGATGGCGCCTTCGTGGGCGCGCTCCGACCAGTTACCCTGTCGCAGTTTCATCATCGCCAATCAGGATGTGGAGGCCAACCGGGGGCGGCTCGATAGCGCGGATGCCGTTCTGATGCTCAGCTCCCAGGGTTGGAATGACCAGTTACAGCAAGGCCTGATTGACAGCCTTCGTCGCCGGCTGCGTCCGGTCTGGGTGGCGAATCCGGATCTGGTTGCGCCCCAGGAAGAGGGGCTGTCCCTGGAACCCGGGCATTATGCCCATCATCTGATGGATGCCATCGGCCTTGATGCGGTGTTTTTCGGCAAACCGTTCAGTAACGCCTTCGAGGCAGCGAAAACGAAGCTGTCCCATATACCGGTTTCCAGGCTACTGATGGTGGGAGATACTTTGCACACCGACATTTTGGGCGCCCGTTCCGCGGGTCTGAGCACCATGCTGGTAACGGCCCACGGGGCTCTCAAGGGGCTGGATGTAAACGCCTGTATGACGAAGTCGGGCATCTTTCCGGATTTCATTGCTTCGCAGATCTGATCCCCGTCAGCAATTTAAAAGGTATGAGGCCAACTGCGCTGACCTTCCGTATAAATAAAATGCCCTGCGAGCATCAGCTGTAGCCATTGAATCAGGTTCGCCCCGGCACAATGCCACCTTTGTGTAACTTGCCTCCTGCGGAATAGGGGTGATAATTTGAGAGTTAACGCTGGTAGGTCTATTTTTAAGGTATGGCTGAATGCCAACCGGTGCAGTACCTGCCATTATTTTGCCATAGGAGGCGAACGTCATTACTACTACAACGGCTCAGACAACATCACTTCCCTCAAAAACGGAGGTTCTGGCCTCGTTAGAACCCCTGATTGAGAGGAACATGGCCCGGCATATCGAAGAGCGTAAGCTCTGGATGCCGAGTGACTTCATGCCTGCCAGTGAGCAGATGACCGCTGAAGAGGAGCGTGATCTGCGAGAACTGCCGGACCGTGTTCGGGGAATACCCGATGCCGTCCGGGTGTCACTGGCATTGAACCTGCTTACCGAGGAAGGGCTACCGCACTTTCACCGTCTTATTGCAGTTTACCTGGGCAGCGAGAACGCCTGGTCGCGCTGGAATTTCCTTTGGACCGCCGAAGAGGATCGCCATGGTTGTGTCCTGCACGACTATGTTCGCGATACCCGCCTGTTTGATATGAAAGCTTTTGAGCGCCTGCAGTACCAGTATCTGGAAGCGGGCTTTGATCCGGACTGGCATAACGACCCCTATCAGCTACTGGCTTACACCAGCCTGCAGGAGCGCGCGACGCAGTCCGCTCATGCCAATACCGGCAAGCTGGCGGCTCAATATGAACCGATGATCCAGCGTATCCTGGGCCACATTGCTGCTGATGAATCCCGGCATTTCCGGTTCTACCGGGATGCGTTCATCGGTTTGCTCGAAGTCGATCCGACCCGTGCGATGGAATCTGCGCTCAAGGTCATGCCTCGTCTGGCTATGCCGGGACACACCATCGGTGGCTATATTGAGATGGCAGAAGTGGTGCGTCGTGCAGGCATTTACGGCCCGAGAGATTACCGTCGAGTGGTTGCGGAGTGCCTGGAAGCCTGGGGTATCGCCGATCTTCGGCCGGAAGATGCGGCCGGGCGTGAAGCCCAGGAAAAGTTGATGGCGGTGCCATCCCGGCTGGACAAGCTGTCAGGTATCCTCGAGCGTCGGACCAAAAGCAAGAGCTTTTCATTCGACTTTATTTATCGGCGTGGTATCAGCTTCGAATGAGTTCAGCGTTCTGAACAGGAACAGTTATGAGTAATACAGACGAGACTCGTCCGCCGTTCCCGCCGTTCCCGCCGTTTCCGTCGTTTCCGCCGTTTGACGATGAAGCCGCCCGTCAGAAAGTGCGCATGGCGGAGGACGGCTGGAACGGCCGAAACCCCGAGAAAGTGGCCATGGCCTATACCGCTGACAGCCAATGGCGTAATCGTGCCGAATTCCCTGTTGGTCGCGAGCAGATCAAGGAATTTCTCACCCGTAAATGGGAAAAAGAGCGGGAATACCGCTTGATCAAGGAGTTATGGGCCTGTAGCGGTAACCGGATTGCCGTTCGCTTTGCCTATGAGTGGCATGACGCCCAAGGGCAGTGGTATCGCTCCTACGGTAACGAGAACTGGGAGTTTGACCAGCAGGGGCTGATGGCCAAGCGCTACGCCAGCATCAATGACCTGCCAATCAGCGAAGCTGAGCGTAAATTCCACTGGCCCCAGGGCCGTCGTCCTGACGATCATCCCGGGCTGAGTGAATTGGGTTTGTGATCAGCGCGGGCTGATGTCCGTCGTGGCCTGAGTCGGGAGCGCCTCCCCGGACTGGTCTGAATTTTTACGGTATTGCCGAAACCAGCGCAAGGCAGGCTGCTCAATCGCGTAATGAATAATGGTTGCCAGGCCCAGTGCGATGGTAAGCGCCAGGCACACGCCGGCCCAGCCGGGCAGGCCGACATCATAACTCCAGCCAATCACCCCGTAACCAATGTTCTGGTGTACCAGATACAGCGCATACGACAAACTGCCCAGCCAAAGTAAAGGGCGGGTAGCCAGCCAGTTTAGGTAGCCACTGACAGCTAATATGAAGACGCCGTAGCAGCCCAGTACGAAGTAGCTGAAGGGCGCGTTATACGCAACCAGACAGTGGCCGATGGCAAACAGCAACAGCAGACGATCCACCAGCGAGGGTTTGCCATGATGGTGCCAGCGGTAAATAAGCATGCCGCTGATAAACAGCGGTGCATAACGGGTGAAGAGCAACTCCTTGACAATAAAATCAAGCGTATCCGGTATGGATGTCCAGTAAATGACCCCCAGGTAGCTGGTCACCAACCAGGCCCAGAAAATATATCGCAACGCTTGCCCACTTCCGAGACCATAAAAAAGCAGGGCCATCCAGACATAAAAGGTCGCTTCAATCACCAGGCTCCAGTAAGCCCCGTCGACATGAGGGAAATCAAAATACTCGTGCAATAATGTGATATTGAGTAGCGCTTCGTAGAACGACACCGCCCGATCCGCTGGTCCCAGCAGATGCACCGACACAAACGTCACCGCTATGCCTGCCCAAAGCGCAGGGAGCAACCGGAAAGCCCTCGCTAGCCCAAACCAACCAGCAGACTGCGTGCGTTCCAGGGTCATGAAGATCACAAAGCCGCTGAGCATGAAAAAAAGATGAACACCGTAGCGGCCAAATTCCAGTACCGACCACGGCGTGAACCCATGGCCATAGAGTTTGTCGTAGTAGGGCACGTAGTGAAAAAGCACAACGATCAATGCTGCGAGACCACGCAGGGCGTCAAGGGACTGGAGGCGGGTGGTTGCTTGGGTCATGGGGCCGATCGATGTGGGTTAGACGCCAGTTTAATCGGGTTCACGGCAAAGGCCCATGGGGTTTTACTGACATTCGATGACGGTCGCCTTACGATACAGTAACCAGGCGAAGGCATTCAGGCCGGTTCAGGCCTGTCCGCTACTGTTCAAACTGCGGGTTTCTGATACTTTATTGCACTGGCTATTGAATAATCCTGCCTTTCCGTTTTCTGCATACCGGACATGGTTGTGCAGCACAGAGACTGTTTATGATAAAGCGCGTTCCCGTTGATGATGTGTGTGTCGGCATGTACATCGCCGATCAGAACAATGACTGGATTCCCCACAACAGCCGCAATCGCCGGGGTGTGATCCGAAACGAAGAAACCATCCTGAAAATACGGGAGATGGGGGTCGTGGCGATCTACATTGACACCGACAAGGGCATTGATGCTGCTCATGGTGAACCGGTGGACAGTGTTGATCGGCGAAACGAGGCCGCTCTGCAGGCAGCTGCCGGAGCTACGCCGGTGGCGAAAAACCGTCTGTCGGTGATGGATGAGATGGCGTCGGCGCAGCTTATCCACGGTGAGGCCCAGGCGCTTGTGAGTCAGTTGCTGGGCAATATCAAAGTCGGCAATGCGCTGGAGCTTGAGCCGGTCGACGCGCTGGCGGATGAGTTGCTCGATTCGGTGTTCAGGAACCACAACGCACTAAGCTGCCTTGGTCGAATCCGGCAAAAGGACAACTACCTGCTGCAGCACTCGGTGAACCTCAGTGTCCTGATGTCGATCTTCGGGAAATCAACAGGTCTCGACCGGGAAACCATGAAGGAAACCGTGGTCGGAGCCCTGCTACATGACATTGGCAAGATACTGACCCCGGACGCCATCCTTCATAAACCCGGACGGTTGACTCCCGGGGAGTTTGAAGAAATGAAGCTCCATGCCAGCCACAGCCATGACTTGCTGGCTGGCACCCCCGGTGTCGGCCCGATTGCATTACTGACGGCGGCTGAACACCATGAGCGTATGGATGGCTCGGGGTATCCCCGGGGGCTCAAGGGTAGCGCCATTTCCCTGTATGGCAGGATGGTGGCCATCACCGATGTCTACGATGCGATTACGTCTGATCGGGTTTACCACCGCGGCATGACGCCGACCCAGGGCCTCAAGAAACTGTTAGAATGGAGCGGCGACCACCTTGACCCGGAGCTGGTACGTTACTTTATCCGCTGCATTGGTTTGTACCCGGTTGGTTCGCTGGTTTTACTCGAAAGTGGCCGACTGGGCGTTGTGATCGAAACCGACGAAGATGACCAGCGGACGCCCTTGATCAAGGTGATGTACCACACCCGGTTACGGCAGGCCATTCCAAT
>JBBQMX010000043.1:0-8662 GCA_038329375.1 Pseudomonadales bacterium
TGACAACAGCAGCTGATCACGGCTCTGTTCTTCCTGACCTTGATCCACCATCACCCAATATCGACGCCGTAGCTCTTCCCCGGTATATTCATAGGCACTGCGCTGCAGTTGGCTGCGTCGGGAACCCAGCGGATTACGCCAGCCCTGGCGCGTCAATACAAGCTCGTATGCGTCCTCCCTGCTGCTCAGAGCCGGCGCAAAATCACCATAGATGTTACGCACCGGACGGTTGACCACCTGGGTAATATCCCGGCTCATCAATAGAAATGCTTTCTGTAAACCGTCAAAGTCTGCTGCAACCTCGTCAACCCTCTCCCGGGAGCTGATCACGCTCGATATAACCTGCCAAATTCCCAGGCCAATGACCGCGGTGATGGTGACGGCAATCAGTACCTCCATCAAAGTGAAACCGCGCTGGGAGCGTAAGACCCGTTGATGCGTCATCGGCCCAATTCTCCGATAAAGCCCGACAGCGTGTGGACCGGCCGAGCTTCGTTACCGGTGCCCATAAAGCGCTCCACAGTGACCTCCACACGGCGAATGGTGGGCTCCTCTGTGCCGATCACCTCTGAAATCACACGCCAGCGATACTGACCATAGTCCAGCTCACTGGAATTCTCCCCGGTCCCGGGAAAATCCGGGCTGAGCCGCAATTCGTTCATGCGGTTCTCGGCAATCCAAGCGGCCAGGGTTTTATCGCGAATGCGCTCATAACTGTTGATGTACTGACTGCCAACTTCGGAAGCGGCGGTAGCGATAAGCGCGAACACCAGTAAAGCGATGAGGACTTCTATCAGGGTGAATCCGGAATGAACACGGCGGTGGGGAAACCGGGAGTTGGGGCTCACAAGACGCCCTCTTCCTGTCCTGGTCTGATCCACTCGATGTTATCGAGTCCATCAGACTGCAATCGATACAGAGCGTCCCGTTGCTGGCCAATGGAAAATTCGAGTTCGAAGGGAGTGGTCTCACCACTGGAGAAAAATACGATGCTGGGCCTGAGCTCGTCTTCGTTGCTGGCCAGTCTGGGTACGTCACTTTCTATAAACGGAGTTATCTCTGCCCACTCCGGTATCGGGCGTGGCCGGAAAAGACGCTCGGACTGTCCTGCCCAGCGCCCTTCCCGGTCGTTAAAAACCACAAATCTGTAGGCGTCATCGTCGAAAATCAGGCCCAGTTCCTGATTGTTCAGGATGGCCTGCTCCGAGGCGGTCTGCATCAGCAGATACAATTCACGGACGGTATTCTCCAGCTCACGTTGCTGAGTGCCTCCGCCCAGATTAACGATAGCGAGTGCTGCCAGCAGCCCCACCACGATGAGGACAACCAGTATTTCGATCAGGGTAAAACCTGATGTTGGTCGCCTGAGTTGCACGCCAGGTCAGCCCTCGGTGTCCCAGACGCTGATGTCGGCTGCGTCTTCGGTTCCACCTTCCTGTCCATCGGAGCCATAGGAATAAAGATCATAGGGGCCGTTGGAGCCAGGGCTGATGTATTCATAGCCGCGGCCCCAGGGATCTTCCGGTACGGTTTTCAGATAACCGTCCGGGTTCCAGTTTCGCGGCTCAGGGCTGCCGCCCGGCTTCGAGACCAGCGCTTCCAGGCCTTGCTGTGTCGAGGGATAGTGGCTGTTGTCGAGCCGGTACAGATCAAGCGCATTGGCAATGTTGCTCATCTGGGTTTTGGCCACGGTGACCCGGGCCTGGTCACTCCGCCCCATGATGTTGGGTGCCACGATGGCGACCAGAAGGCCGAGAATTACCATGACCACCATGATTTCGATCAGGGTAAAACCACGTTGTGCTGTTGCGTGTTTCATCATCTTGACTCTCTGTTTTCCTTGCGATTTAAAATGGAATGCCCCAGGGAATTGATCAGCGCTTCCCTAGCCCACCAGGTTACTCATATTCAGTATGGGTAACATGATGGCCAGCACGATGACCAATACAACAACGCCCATGATCAACAGCATCATAGGCTCGAACAGGCCTACAATGGCCGCGATCTTGGCCTGCAAGGTATTTTCCTGCATCTTCGCTGTTCGCTCCAGCATACTGTCCAGCTCGCCACTGGTCTCGCCGCTGGCGATCATATGCAACATCATCGGGGGAAAGTACCCGGTATTGTCCAGCGAGCGGTGCAGGCTACCGCCCTCGCTCACCCGCAGTGCCGCGCCTCTGAGCTCCTGACGCAGATAATCGTTTGAGAGCACCTCCCCGGCTATGCGCATGGCCTCAACCAGCGGCACGCCACTGGTCGTCAGTATGCTCAGGGTACTGGCGTAGCGAGCGGTGTTTACCCCCCTGACCATCCCTGAAAACAGTGGCATATTCAGTAGCATCCGGTGAAACCGCAGCCGATTCGACTCCTTGCGCAATGACAACCGGAAAAAAACCACCGTCAATACAATTCCGATAAGCAGGTAGATGCCATAGCTCGCGAGAAATTCCGACATCACCAGCATGGCCTGGGTTAACGCTGGCAACTCCTGACCCTGTTTGACGAACACTTCAATAATATCCGGCACCACGTATGTGAGCAGAAATACGACAATCGAAATCGCTACAAAACTCAGGATGAGCGGGTAGATCGCCGCCAGCTGGATTTTCTGGCGCGCCTCCTGTCTGCTCTCGGTGTAATCTGCCAGCCGGTTCAATACCAGGTCCAGGTGGCCAGCGTGCTCGCCGGCGGCAACGGTAGAGCGATATAGTCGGGGAAAAGCCCGCGGAAACTCGCCAAGGCTGTCGGCCAGAGTATAGCCCTCCATAACCTTGGCACGAATGGCAATCAACATGCCTTTGACCCGGGGTTTTTCAGATTGCTGGGCCGTGGCTGATAACGCTTGCTCAATCGGGATGCCCGCCTGAATCAGAGTAGCAAGCTGGCGCGTCATCAAGGCCAGGTCGGCCGCACTCAGGCTGCCGCGATTGCTGAGCGGGTTCGCCCTGGTTCGCTTCTCTACTGCTGGCTCGACCGCCAGCGGCGCCAGGCCCTTTTCCCGCAGCTGCTGCCTGACGGCGCGTGGGCTGTCCGCTTCCAGTACGCCGTGTTTCTGCTTGCCTCTCGCGTCCAGAGCTTTATAGTCAAATGCGGGCATTGCTTAGCTCCGATGGGTCACTCTGAGAACTTCTTCCATGGTGGTGATGCCATCCAGAATTTTGGTAACGCCGTCTGAGTGAATGCTCGGGCCAGATTTCCGGGCTTCATGCTCAAGTTCAAGCTCACCCGCGCGTTTATGGATCAACGAGCTCAGTTGCTCTGACACCTCAACCACTTCATAGATACCAATACGTCCCCGATACCCCAACTGGTTGCAGCTGTCGCAGCCGGTGGCGCGATAAATTGTCGGTGGTGCTGAGACATCCTGCTGAAGAAATTCACATTGTTCTTCAGACGGCGTGTAAGGCTCTTTGCAGTCATGGCACAGCACACGAACCAGACGCTGGGCGACGATGCCCACCAGGCTTGATGAGATCAGGAATGGCTCGATGCCCATGTCCACCAGGCGGGTTATCGCACCAACTGCAGTGTTGGTGTGCAACGTCGACAATACCAGATGCCCGGTAAGACTGGCCTGAACGGCAATTTCCGCGGTTTCGAGGTCACGAATCTCGCCAATCATTACCACGTCCGGGTCCTGGCGCAGGATAGCCCTCAAGCCCCGCGCAAAAGTCATCTCCACCTTCGGGTTGACCTGGGTCTGGCCAATGCCGGGAAGGTTGTATTCGATAGGGTCTTCAACAGTAAGAATATTGCGACTGCGGTCGTTTATCTCCTGCAAACCGGCATACAGCGAGGTCGACTTGCCTGAACCGGTCGGGCCGGTGACCAATAGAATGCCGTAGGGCCGATGGATCATTTTGCGCAGGCTTTTGAGATCTCGCGGCGCCATGCCCAGGGATTCAAGACGAATGTTGCCCGCCTGTTTATCCAGCAATCGAAGCACGATGCGCTCACCGTTGGATGACGGCATGGTGGATACCCGAATGTCCACTTCCCGCCCGGCGACCCGCAACGAGATACGTCCGTCCTGCGGAACCCGCTTTTCGGCGATATCCAGTTTGGCCATGACCTTTATTCGTGATACCAGCAACGGAGCCAGTGCCCGCTTTGGCTGCACGACTTCGCGGAGCACGCCATCGACCCGGAAACGAACGACAAGTCGTTTTTCGTAGGTCTCAATATGAACGTCCGAGGCGCTGGTTTTGACCGCTTCGGTAAGAATGGCATTGATCAGACGAATGATAGGCGCATCGTCTTCCTGCTCCAGCAAGTCCTCTGTTTCAGGGACGGAATCCGCGAGCGATGCGAGATCCATGTCATCGCCAATGCCTTCGACCATCTGCATGGCTTCGGTGGAATCGTTCTGGTAGGCCGCGTTGAGGGCTTCGTCAAAAGCACCCGGATCAATGGGTGAAAAACGCGCACGACCGCCACTGACACGATTAGCTTCCGCCAATGCCGAATGCACTGCTCCGGGCCGCACCAAAACGATTGGCTCACCACGGTCATCCTTGGTCAGAATGACGCCGTTGCGTTTGGCAAACGTAAAAGGTAGACGGCCCAGCGGGGCATCATGCTGCTGGAGATCAGACTCTGTGTTCAACGTAATCCTCGACCGTTTTTACCCTGCAGGGCATTATTAATTAGTGCATTGCCGAAGGCTACCACAGCAAAGCGAAAAAAGACGGGCAATCCATCATTATACTGCACTTAAACCTGCTACATTATGACCTGAACTACGGACGACTTAAGGAACCCGATGTCTGTAAATGCCACCAGGCTGCCCCTGATTGCTGCACTTCTGATTGCCCTTGTGATGACCGCAACGCTTGCATGGCAAGGCTATGGCTTCTGGGTTGAGGAACAACAACGGGTAGCCAGTGCTCGTTCCGCCAATATTGAGAGTACTGCGACGGCAGAACGGATGAGGCCAGAAGTTAATCTGGCCACAGTAAACCTGTTTGGCACCGCTGGCAGCAACGATGAAACGGCGGAAATGGACACCGAAAACCTGCCGGAGACGAATCTGCGTATTTTTCTTCGCGGCGTACTGGCTGCCGAAGGCGAATTTCCGGCCAGCGCCCTGATTGAAGACTCTAAAAACAAGACCGAAGCCTACATTGTAGGCAATGAAATACCCGGTGGCGCAACGCTTCGGTCAGTTAAGCCTAACCGGGTCATTCTTGAGCGCGGTGGCAAACTGGAAAACCTGTACTTCCCTGAAACCGATGATCAGGCTGGCCTGTCAGTCGCCGCAAACCAGATTGCTGAGACCACTGCGAATCAATCTGACGAAAGCTACAACTCCCAACCAGTCAGTACCAATCAACAACTGTCTTCACCACCGGCTTCAGACCAGCGTCGGGAAGAAATCAGACAGCGGCTTGAGCAGTTGCGCGAGCGCCTGAGAAACAATAGTAACTAAGGAACCTCTTGAGATTGCGCTTCCTTATAGATTCGTATCTTCAATAAAAGACTTGACCCATTCGGGCAGGTCGTCCGCTAACCGGTTCCAGACGCCCTGTTGAAACACTGCCATTCGCTTATAGGGCTGTTCGGCACTGGAATTATCAATCAGGTGCAGTTCGTCGGCCAGACCGATACAGTCCCTAACGAGATTGACGGTACGCGGGATACGCCCCCGTAATTTACCCTCCGGAACATTGTGACCTCCGGCACTAACCCGGCAGGCAACCCGTGCGACGTTCAGGTCCGGTAAGGCAAGATGAAAATAAAGCACCTTGATGACATAGCCGGCAGCCTTCGCAGCGCCGACAAAATCCAGCTTCGAGGGGTGAGAAAATACCGTTTCAAAGCAGAACGTCTGTTGTTCTTCCAGCAGACGATAGCGCTCCTTTTCTGCAATCAGCGCAGCTTCATAACTGTGTTTTTCAGGGTCTTCCGGCCAGAGGCTGCGGGCGATGTTGTCCGCGTTGACCAGAGGCATCCGGTGTTTTACCAGGAAGGTTTCGTAGAAGGTGCTCTTCCCTGAGCCATTGCCACCCACCAGCAACCAAAGCTCAGGCGGCATCATCCCGGTCATAGAGTTTCTCGAAGGTTCCGTTTACGAAGCGGCCGATGGCACTGCTTCCGTTTGGATAAAGCGCTTCCAGGTAACTCGAATGTGTCGCCGATGCCTGGTAGACCGTTCTGTTGCGTTTGATGTCACGTCCGAGTTTGCCAGACTGACGGGCCATATCGACATCCGCCCAGAGGGTGTCGGACTCCAGGGGCTCAGCTTCCACCCGCTCCACCTTCACCTTCTTCAAACCCTGGCTAAGAGCCAAAAGGTCTTCGGCGTTGACGTTGCTCGCAATACTGCGGCCAATTTCCGCCCATAGTTCAATCTGTTTGGGCACCGAGCGACGCTGCACCTGGCCTTCCGCTGCTGCATGACGCACCAGAATTTCATCAAGACGCACGGGAATAGACATGGAGCCTCCAGTTGACACAGACTTTCATTAATCGTAACGCTTTGCATCATTTGTTGCAACTTGCTTCAGATAACAACAGGCGCCCTAACCCCGAGGTGCGGGTAACCTGCCGTGCAACAGCCTGGTCGAACACGCTATTGTGCGGTAATAACAGGCTGAACCAATGGCGGGCGCGGGTGATACCGGTATAGACCAGCTCCCGGGTCAACACCGGGTTGAGCTTGTCCGGCATAACCAGGCAGGTATGGACGAACTCTGAGCCCTGGGATTTGTGGACGGTCATGGCATAAACCGTTTCCACTCCCTGCAGCCGGCTTGGTAAAACCCACCGGATACCCCCGCTGCCGTCTCCCGCAGGAAATGCGACTCGCAGAATCTGACGGTCGGGTTCGATCACTTCCCGGCTGTCTACCCATTGCCGGGCTGGCAGCTGCAGCGTAATGCCAATATCCCCGTTCATCAGGCCCAGGCTGTAGTCATTACGGGTGACCAGCACTGGACGGCCCGGGTACCAACCTTCAGTGGCATCGATCAGTTTGGCAAGTTTGAGGGCATGGGAAATGCTGTCATTGAGCCCTTCCACGCCGAACGGGCCCCGGCGCAGGGCGCACAACAACTGGAACTGGCCGTAGGCGGCGAGGGTCGTCCGGGCCCAGTCATTAAAACTGGCCAAAGTGTCTGTAGCTGCCGGACGGTTCATGACCATATGCTTGAGGTAAAAACCATAGCCCACCGGTGGCGCTATTTCTTTACTCCCCATAACCCGGCCCGTGCTGCCGCCCGGAAACTGCTCGGCACTGCCCTGCACTGCGTGCCGGCTGATGCCCGGCGCCGGGTTCTGTCGGTCTACGCTGATCTGGACGATATCCCGATAACCCTTCCTGAACGCGGCGCGCACGGCGATGGCTGCCGTCTCGGGGGCCCCGGCGGGCTGATTGACGGACGCTGCCAGTTGGCCGATGCCACTGGTATCGTCAAAACGGTAGCTGGTGCGCAACAGGGTGATCACCTGATCCAGCGGCCTGCCCAGTTGATCCACCAATTGGGCCGGTATAGCTGCCCCGCTGACGGCTTCAATCCACTTCGCCGTGGCACCGGTGTAATGACCTTCGATGGCGCGCTGGCAGAGCTCCCCCAGAACGGCACCAGCATCCACCGAGGCCAACTGGTCTTTGTCCCCCAGCAAAATCAGCTTCGCCCCGACCGGTAGCGCCTCCAGTACTCGCGCCATCATCTCGATATCGACCATGGACGCTTCATCAATCACCAGCACGTCCACCACCAGCGGGTTGTCCCGATCGTGACGGAAACGGCGGGAACCGGGAATACTGCCCAGCAGCCGATGCAGCGTGGTGACTTCAGTAGGAATGGCGCGCCGGCACTGGTCAGCCTGCGGCAGGGCGCTCAGGTCCAGCCCGGCGACAGTGCCGGCGATGGATTCATTAAGCCGGGCCGCAGCTTTGCCTGTAGGTGCGGCCAACCGAATACGCAACGCCCGGGGCTGATCCCCGGCATCCAGGGCCACGCTCTGCAAGACCGCCAGCAATTTCACGACCGTGGTGGTCTTGCCGGTGCCAGGCCCTCCGGTAATAATGCTGAAGCCGTGGAGGGCGGCATTGGCACAGGCGATACGCTGCCAGTCCGGGCCGCTATTTGTGCCGCTATCACTGCTGCCCGCCAGGGTGGGAAATAACGCCGAAAGTGCCCGGGTCAGCGCTTTTGCCGGGGGACTCTCGGCATCGGCCATCGCCCCCGCCTGGTCCATTCGACTGCTCAGCTGCTCATAAATGACTTGTTCGTATTGCCAATAACGACGCAGGTAAAGCCGCAAACCATCTCGTACCAACGGCGTGTTAACTGAGGCTGCGGGATCAGCAGCGTCCGCTACCAATAGCGGGTGGTTGAGCACTTCCTGCCAGACCGTCAGTTCAACATTGGCCAGCAGTTCCGAGGGCAGCAAAGCGTAACCACGGACCAGGCGGTCTTCCGGTGGCAATGACAGCGTGTCGTCCAGACCTTCCTGCCGGGTGGACTCCAGATCCAGGCAGACGTGGCCACGACCAAGCTGGTGTGACGCCAGCGCCGACGCCAGTAGCAGAAGTGAAGACGCAGGTTGGCTGGCCTCGCGGGTTTCTCTATCCAAGAACCGAACCAGGGCAGCATCAAGTGAGCGCAACCAGCCCAGCTCAACCCATTGTTCCAGCAGCCTGAAGAGCTCATCGGAA
>JBBQMX010000044.1:0-8614 GCA_038329375.1 Pseudomonadales bacterium
GTGTCGTATCCGATACCCATGACTTCCGGAACGAATATGGCGAAGGGCACCATCAGTAACCCCGCAACAGTCAGCCTCAGGAGGACGGGCTTGTGGTGATAACGTCCGCAGAACGCCAGCAATTGGATAAAGGCAGCAGCAGCCACTCCGATGATAATCGCGATAGCAAGAATCCACGGGATTTCCATCAGCGAATTCATGGTCAGCGCAGGCACATTGAATGAGGGCTCTGAACCGTAGGCTGCCTGGGTAACAACCGCTGCGCTTACGGATGCCAGAATGATGGGGGTGAATCCGGCAATGGTGTATTCCATCATCACCACCTCCATCGCAAAAATGACACCGGCGATAGGGGTGTTAAAAGAAGCAGAAATAGCCGCCGCGCAGCCACAAGCCACCAGAGTCCGGATGCTGTTGTTGGGCAGCCGCATCCATTGTCCCATCAGGCTGGAAAATGCAGCACCAAGGTGAACGGCGGGGCCTTCGCGACCAGCTGACTGGCCGGTGATAACGGTGCCCACTCCCACGATAAACTGGACGATGGCACTCCGAATGGAAATATAGCCTTGGTGATAGTTCAGGCGTTCCATGACATGGACGATCCCCACTTTTCGATCCTGAACGGCAAGGCGATGCAGAAACAGTCCGAGAGCAATGGCGCCTAGCAGTGGCAGCAACCCTCGGGTTACCCAGTCAAGACTTTCAAAGGCTTCGGACTCGTGACCAGGCAGGAAATATTGTAGTGGCCATTCGATGGCAAATCGAAACAGCAGAATGACACCCCCGGTAATCAACCCGGACAGTAAACCGAGCAGTGCCAATTGGGGCAAAGCATCAACACCCGAGAGCCGTCGCCGGAACATAGGGATCAGGTTACCGGTAAGCTTGAGCCTGAATTTTCGCATGGGGTCTGATGATATGGGGTCAGGTTTGTTTTAAAGGCGACGCGGTTTTCATTGTAACTGTTGGGGAGCTGGTCGCAATAAGTCCTTGGTTTATCATGGTAGACTAAGCGTCTGTGTCAAACACGGTTAAATCATTCCTTGGGCTGGCAGCCATAGGGGCTGCCTGTCTTCGATAAGCCTTGGAAATATGGAGCGACAGGTGATTAAAGTAGGCATTGTCGGTGGTACCGGGTACACCGGTGTGGAGTTATTGCGGATCCTTGCAACTCACCCTGATGTTGAAGTCCGGTGCATTACCTCTCGTTCAGAGGCCGGTTTGGCGGTTGCTGAGATGTACCCTAACTTGCGGGGGCATTTTGACCTTGCTTTTAGCGATCCTGACCCGGAGGTTCTAGCCGGTTGTGATCTGGTATTTTTTGCAACGCCTCACGGCGTAGCTATGCGCCTGGCCCCTGACCTGATTGCCCGAGGTGTCCGTGTGGTTGACCTGTCAGCAGATTTCAGGATAAAGGATCTGAGGGTTTGGGCGAAATGGTATGGCATGCCCCATGAGTGCCCGGAATTGGCAGAGAGGGCGATTTATGGCTTACCGGAAGTAGCCAGAGATGAGATCAGGAAAGCGGCCCTGGTCGCCAATCCGGGATGTTATCCGACGGCCGTCCAGCTTGGCTTTCTGCCGCTGCTGGAAGCCGGCCTGGTGGATGCCCGGCGCTTGATCGCCGATGGCAAATCCGGTGCCAGTGGAGCGGGACGCCAAGCCAACGTTGGCATGCTCCATGGAGAAATTGGCGAAAGCTTTAAAGCCTACAGCGCATCCGGTCACCGGCATCTGCCCGAAATTCGCCAGGGGCTGCAAGTTGCCGCTGGCAGTGAACTTGCCGGGGTGACGTTTGTGCCGCATTTGGTACCGATGATTCGGGGGATTGAAGCGACACTCTATGCCGAGTTGAAAAACCCATCAGATTTTGATCGACTTCAGAGTCTGTACGAGCAGCGTTATCTGAACGAGCCCTTCGTTGATGTGATGCCATTTGGCAGCCATCCCGAGACGCGCAGCGTGCGTGGAGCCAACACGTGTCGCATGGCGCTCCACCGTCAGGAAGACAGCGCCATGGTTATCGTTACCTCCGTTATCGATAACCTGGTAAAAGGGGCGGCGGGTCAGGCAGTGCAGAACATGAATATCATGTTCGGGCTGAACGAAACCTGTGGTCTCAATTCACCCGCTTTTTTGCCATAGGTCTTGGGCGTGGCTAATGACAGAAAAGCGGGTGAATACGTCGTTATTCGCCACAAACCGGGTTACCGTCTGCGTCGTACGCTGATACTGCTGGTGTTCTCTGTAACTTCAGCAGTCGGAGGGTATCTCATTGGCGCCTCAAAGGATGGTTTTCGGCTCAGCAATGTCTCTGAGGCTCGGGATTATCTTCGCGGTGAACTGCAGGGCGTGCGGGAACGGCAAACCGGTATGCAGCAGAAGCTGATCAACCTCGAGCGCGGCCATACGATTGATCAGCAGGCGCTGAATCAGGCGCGGCGCACAATCGCTGCACTGGAAACCAACATTTCGGAGTTGGAATCGGACCTTTCGTTCTACAAGAATATTATGGCGCCGTCTGAAACCAGCAAGGGGTTGCAGGTTGATCGCTTTAATCTTCGGGCTACAAGGGAAGGCCGCGTCTTTGGTTTTAAGCTGGTATTGACTCAGATTGGGGGCAATAAGAACTATATATCCGGCTTGGTGGCGATTAACGTTATTGGTATACGGAACGGTGAGAGGGAGTTGGTAGCTCTGCGAGACCTCTCGGAGGATATTGACGATCTCGGGGTAAAATTCCGGTTTCGCTATTTTCAGGATGTCGAGGGACACATGAAACTGCCTCCCGAATTCGAACCGGTAGAGATACAGGTGGTGGCTCAGGCTCAGGGGTCGAAATCAACCCAGGCAGAGCGCACCTTTGACTGGCGTAAATTGACGGAGAACCAATAATGTTCGGTAAGAAAAAACAGAAGCCCCGCCGTCCTATCGGCCATTTTGATACATTGATTTCTGGTAAAACTTCGGTTAACGGGGATGTGCACTTTTCCGGCGGGCTTCATGTTGACGGTCGAATATGCGGCAAGGTTCTGGCGGAAGACGGCAGCGAGGCTGTCCTCCGGCTGTCCGAGGTGGGAGAGATCGAGGGCGATATTGTCGCTCCTCACATCATCATTAATGGCACGGTGCGTGGGGATGTTTACGCAAGCTCACATCTTGAGCTCGCAACCAGGGCAGCGATTTATGGCAATGTTTATTATAATTTGATCGAAATGGCAATGGGGGCCTCTGTAAATGGCAACCTGGTGCATCAGAAAGAGCCAGTAGGCCTTCTTGATCAAGCTGGGGCCTCATCTCAGAAGGCAGCGGCAGCAGAGGAAGACATCATTCATGCGAGAAGTGATTTGACTGGCGCAGAGTCGGAAGCAAAGGAGTAAGATGAGAGTAGTTGATTGTTTTAGTCAGGAATACCATAATCGTAATCACATCTCATACTGACGTCTGGAGGCAAGATTGAGTGTTGTTCAGGAGCAAATGCCTATCCCGCTTTTTTTTAGTGAAGGCGCGGCTGCAAAAGTAAGGGAGCTGGTTGAGGAAGAGGAAAATCCTGAACTCAAGCTCCGCGTGTTTGTCACGGGGGGCGGTTGTTCCGGTTTCCAGTACGGTTTTTCATTCGATGATAGTCAGGATGAAGAAGATACTGTGATCGAGCGAAACGGGATGTCCTTGCTGGTCGACCCTATGAGTTATCAGTATCTTGTAGGTGCGACCATTGAGTATCAGGAAGGTTTGCAGGGTTCGCAGTTTGTTGTTCAGAACCCGAATGCGAGCTCGACGTGTGGTTGCGGGTCGTCGTTCTCCATCTGACTCCTGAGGAACTGATAAGAGCTTCTCTAGCCCATTATGGCCAGTAAATTGCCCCCAGTATCCTGCTCCCGCTAGCTCCGGTGACTTTTGGCAGATTGCCGGGTTGCCTGAGCAGTGTCTGTTGGGCGAGCCATGCAAAAGCCGTAGCTTCTACCCACTGTGGATTTAAACCGAGCTCCTCTGTGGAGTGCACTGGCATTGGAGCACACGCGCGTGATAGCTCATTGATTAATTGGGTGTTATTTACTCCTCCGCCACAGACGTAAATGCGTGTGTCCGGTGAGTGTGGCAGTTGTTTCGCAATCGTCACTACAGTTAACTCAAGCACAGTGCGCTGGACATCTGCGGGTGAGACTTCGCCATGCCGCGCCAATACAGTTTCAATCCATTCCAGATTGAACTTTTCCTTACCGGTACTTTTCGGTGAGGGTAGCGAAAAGTAGCCATCGCTCAACATATCACTCAGTAATGCCTGATCTATCGTTCCTTCCGCCGCCCAGCGACCATTTTCGTCAAAATGTCGACCAGTGTGATGCAGACACCAGGCATCCATAAGTGCATTACCCGGACCGGTGTCGAATCCACTAGCCTCATCTGGATCATTCCCGGGTAGCCAGCTGAAATTTGCGATGCCCCCCAGGTTAACGATGCATCGGTCGTGCCCGACCTTTCCAAAAAAGGCACGATGAAATGCAGGCACCAGCGGGGCTCCCTGGCCACCCGCTGCCATGTCTCGCCGTCTGAAATCTGCAACCGTGGCGATACCTGTGCGCTCTACGATCAGATTCGGATCGCCCAGTTGCATTGAAAATGGAGCCTGACTTTTGGGTTGGTGACGAATCGTCTGACCATGGCTGCCAATGGCTGCGACGTCATCGGCAGCGTAATGACTACCTTCAAGAACGCGTTCCGCAGCCTCTCCGAATAGACGGCCAAGCAAGTGGTCGAGCTCTCCTATCTCATCTGGAGTGCCGTGATTCTGACTGACGCGAGCAAGACGCTGGCGGAGTTCATCGGGATAGGGGAGTGTATAGGTGGCATGAAGGCTTGCAGATTGACCGGAAAGCGACACCAGCACTGCATCAATGCCGTCCATGCTGGTGCCTGACATGAGCCCAATATAGGCTTTTTGATCCATATTTACTCGCCTCTTGCGAGCGTGAGTCGTCCGGATTCCTGATAGGTTTCGAGCTGGGCCAGAAGGGTGTCAGTCGACATTTTGAATTGGTCAAGCTCGGCCTTGGCTATGGGTGCTGCATCGGGAAGTTTCACTGTAGCAGGGTTTCGGTGCGTGCCGTTGACGCGGAACTCGTAATGCAGGTGAGGGCCTGTGGCGAGCCCGGTTGAGCCCACATAGCCGATCACCTGCCCCTGTTTGACATAGGCCCCTGAGCGAACACCCTTGGCGAACTTGGTCATGTGGGCATAAAGCGTCGTGATGTTGGTGCCATGCTGAAGGATAACAGTGTTGCCATAACCGCCCTTACGTCCCGCATGAATCACCTTGCCTTGGCCTGAGGCCTTGATTGGTGTTCCTGTGCTGGCCGCATAGTCCGTGCCTTTGTGGGCGCGTATGGTGTTCAATACAGGATGCCTACGGTTCAGATTGAAGCTTGATGAGATGCGGGCAAAGTCCACTGGTGTCCGAAGGAAGGCTTTTCGCATGCTGCGACCATCTGGCGTGAAATAATCGATAACGCCATTTTTATCGGTATAAAATACAGCGGCCAATTCCCGGCTACGGTTATAAAAGTTGGCAGCCAGAATTTTACCTTCGTCAATTTTCTCACCATCCAGATAGAGCTCTTCATAAACAACACTGAAGCGATCGCCATTCCGGATATCCATAACAAAATCGATGTCCCAGCCGAAAATTCCGGCAAGCTCCATGGTGAGCTTGTCCGTCAGTCCTGCCTGTTGGCCGGCACCAAACAGTGAACTGTCGATTTCGGCCTCTGCATATCGGGTCCGGACTTCTGGTTCCCGGAGAACTTTTTTGCCAACAAAGCCCTCTTCCGTTCTGTCAATCTTCAGTGATTCCAGCCGGGAGCGCTGAAGTTTTATACTTACCAGTTCATCAGCCTGATCTGTTGCGAAGGCAATACTTTCGCCAGCATAGAGCCGCTGAAGCTTTGTGGCTTCTCCTTCGCCATGAATTACCGACAGCATTAATCTGTCGTTGAATCCGGCTTTTTTGAACAATCCTGATAAAGTGTCGCCACTTTTGATTTTGTATTCTGCCCAATTCAACTCTGGTTCTTTGGGTTCGTCAGCAGGAACCGGGGCTTCCGCAACGGTCGCTGGTAGCGCTTGATCGGGCGTAACCTCTGCCAAGACTGCAATGTTATTGTCCGTAGCGGTCGTTGCCGAAGGGGCAGATGTATCAGCGTTCGACGAATTCGTTTCAATCACTTCTCCGGATTCGAGATCCAGAGAAACGGACATGCGTTTGGCCTCAACGTCTGCACTGGGGCTGAAAATCATCGCTGTGCCGACAACCGCGCTGATAACAACGGCGGCCGCGAGGTGGGTCTTGGGGAATAGTTTTTGCACGTTACTAACCTGTTTCAGTCGTTACATCTGTAGGTTGAACAGCCTAATTAAAGTCAGATTTCAAGTATAGAGCAACCGGTAAGGTATAAAAAGTATCCAAAGCGTCATTGCCTTCGCTACAGGCCGCGGAATTTCGCCAGGCTCTTGCTATAATGCACGCCTTTCGGCTTCCAGGCTGTTTGATTATTAAACAGTGTAAAATGTACCAGTCTTTGGAGTAACTCACAGCTTTGTTTTGTTGAGCTGTGTAACGGTCGGCTCCCTGGCTACGATCAGGAGATATTTGTTCATGTCATCAGTTGAAGAGGCGCTCGCCATTATCAAGCGTGGTGCAGACGAGTTGTTGCCTGAAGATGGGTTGATTGAAAAATTGAAACAAGGTCGACCGCTGAAGATCAAGGCCGGTTTTGACCCGACTGCGCCAGATCTTCATCTGGGCCATACGGTTCTGATCAACAAGCTTCGACAGTTCCAGGATCTTGGCCATGAAGTTATTTTCCTAATAGGAGATTTCACTGGAAAGATTGGCGATCCGACGGGTAAAAGTGCGACAAGACCACCGCTCACCGATGAGCAGATAGCCGGTAACGCGCTGACGTATAAAGAGCAGGTGTTCAAAATTCTGGATCCCGCCAATACGCGCGTGGTATTTAACTCGGAATGGATGAGCAAGCTGACTGCGGCTGACATGATTCGTCTCGCGGGGCAGTTCACTGTAGCGCGTATGCTGGAGCGAGACGATTTCGACAAGCGTTATCATGCTGAGCAACCGATCGCTATTCACGAATTTCTGTACCCGCTTGTCCAGGGTTACGACTCCGTAGCGCTGGAGGCTGATGTGGAGCTGGGCGGCACTGATCAGAAGTTTAATCTGCTTATGGGGCGCATTTTGCAGAAAGCGCATGGGCAGACGCCGCAGGCCATATTGACCATGCCGATCCTAGAGGGTCTCGACGGCGTCCAGAAAATGTCGAAGTCGCTGGGCAACTATATAGGTGTCAACGATTCGCCTGGGGAAATGTATACCAAGCTTCTGTCGGTGCCTGACCAGTTGTTATGGCGGTATTTTGAGTTGTTGAGTCTGAAGCCAATGTCTGACGTTATGGAGTTCAAGCGAGCCGTTGAGAGTGGGGCGAACCCTCAGGGCTATAAGAAGCTGCTGGCAGAAGAAATCATTGCCCGCTTTCATAACGAAGAGGCAGCGCTGTCGGCGCACAAATCGGCAGGCAACCGGGTGGCCTTGGGCGCTATTCCGGAAAATGTCCCCGAAATAGAGGTTTCGTTGGAAGGGAGTGACAGCTTGCCGATTGCCTCGGTGCTTCGAATGGCCGGTTTGGTCAAGAATGGTGCCGCTGCTAGAGATGTCCTGGGGCGTGGTGCGGTATTCATTGATGGCGTGCAGGCGCCCTCCGAAAGGATGTTTGGAGTGGGGGAGAAATGTGTCCTGCAGGCTGGGAAGAAAAAAATTGCGCGGGTTGTGATCACAAATTAAACGCTTGCTATGAGTTTTCGGGTTTTCTTCAAAATCGGGTTGACACTGCGGTAGGTGTCTGTAGAATGCGCATCTCGCTTGAGGGGTAAGGCCGAGGAGGCTGGGTTTCAGGCGAGGTTAAGCGGTTGAATTGTTTGTTATTAAGCGATTCGAAATACCGGTTGACAGGATCGAGAAACGCTGTAGAATACGCGCCTCGATTGGGCTATTGGCCCGGCTCTTTAACAAGTTGATCAAGTAATTCGTGTGGGCGCTGGCTGGGATATTTCGGTAAGAAATATCAAGACAGTGACTCGTCGAATTTGAGTTTTGTCTTGAGCAGAAATTGAAGCTTCGGCTTCTGTATGATTTAAACTGAAGAGTTTGATCATGGCTCAGATTGAACGCTGGCGGCAGGCTTAACACATGCAAGTCGAGCGGTAACAGGGGGAGCTTGCTCCCCGCTGACGAGCGGCGGACGGGTGAGTAATACATAGGAATCTGCCCAGTAGTGGGGGATAGCCCGGGGAAACTCGGATTAATACCGCATACGCCCTACGGGGGAAAGCAGGGGATCTTCGGACCTTGCGCTATTGGATGAGCCTATGTCGGATTAGCTAGTTGGTGGGGTAAAGGCTCACCAAGGCGACGATCCGTAGCTGGTCTGAGAGGATGATCAGCCACATCGGGACTGAGACACGGCCCGAACTCCTACGGGAGGCAGCAGTGGGGAATATTGGACAATGGGGGCAACCCTGATCCAGCCATGCCGCGTGTGTG
>JBBQMX010000045.1:0-8586 GCA_038329375.1 Pseudomonadales bacterium
CCATCGCCGTCGACTGTGGCACGCCGCGCCTTTTCCCGGAACTGGAAAGCCCGAAGTACTTTTTCAGGACCGGCCTCGATGCCACGGCAGATAACGTTGGCGCCGCCCACTACCTCAAAGAGACCCGCCCGGACATCGCGAAGGTAGCTGGCATCCAGCAAAATTATGCCTGGGGTCAGGACTCCTGGAACGATTTCCAGGAATCCATGAAGCAATTGATGCCAAAAACTGATTTTGTGGACAACCAGACGCCGCAGATTTTCCAGGGCAGTTACGGCACCGAAATTTCAGCACTCCAGACCAGCCGTCCCGAAATCGTCCATTCCAGTATGTGGGGTGGTGACATGGAAGCGTTCGTGGCGCAGGCCAATGTGCGCGGTCTTCTCGACCAGGCAACCGCAGTGTTGACCACTGGTGAATCCGGTTTTAGCCGGTTTAAAGACCAGGCGCCTAACGGCACCGTTATCGGTGGCCGCGGACCCTTCGGTGCTTTCATGCCGGACAACGCCCTGAGTGAATGGTTTTCCAAAGCCTATGAAGCGCAGCATGGCGTGCCACCCAGCTACCCCTCGTCGAAGATGGCTCAGGCCCTGCTGGCGCTGAAGTACGCAGCTGATAATTCGGGAGCCGAAGGTAAGCCGTCGGATGAGCAGCTGGCGTCTACGCTCAAAGGCGCAACCTTCGAATCCGTGAGTGGCCCGGTTCGCATGGTCCTGGCTGATGGTCATCAGGCGCTGCAACCGATGCTCTATGGCGAGTACTACTATTCACCGGAAACTGGCCCGGAGCTGCGTAATGTTCGCGCCTACGCCGGTGAGTGTGTGTCTCCACCCGATGGTCAAGATGCTCAGGAATGGATCAAGAATGGCTTTCCGGAAGCCAACTGCAACTGATCCATCACCCTGGTTCCGGTGCTTCTGAGAGGGGTACCGGAACTCTTCCCAAAAGGAGTAGACGCAGATGTTAACCATCTGGGCAATTCTTATAGACGGTCTTATCTACGCGTCCTGGCTGTTTCTTGTCGCGGCGGGGCTGACCGTCATTTATGGCGTTATGCGAATACTGAACATGGCGCACGGCAGCCTGTACGCTCTCGGCGCTTATGCCTCAGCCTCATCCATAGGCTGGTATTATGCCACTGGCGGAGACCAGCTGTGGATCGCGTTCGCCCTACTGGCCAGCTGCGCCATCGTTATCGGCGTCATTACCGGTTTTATCATGGAACGGGGAATCTTGCGTCTGATGTACGGGCGTGACGAAGTACTCATGCTGATTGTCACTTTTGCCCTGCTGTTGATCCTCGAAGACCTCATGAAACTTGCCTGGGGAACGACTCCTTATTTTGCCTATCAGCCTTACGCCGCGCTGGGCCGTTTCAATATCGGAGTGTTGAGCGTATCTGGCTATCAGATTATGGTGGTTGGCGTATCCGTGGTGGTCGGCGCCATACTGTGGTTCTGGCTGGAGCGGACCCGCACCGGGAAAATACTGCGTTCCATTATTCACGATCGCGAAGTGTCCGAGGCCAGGGGTGTGAATGTCCGCCGCATGTTTACCATGACCTTTGTGATCGGCGCGAGCCTCGGCGCGATTGCCGGTGGCGTTACCGCACCGATCATCTCTGTGGTTCCCGGAATCGGTGTTGAGGTCATCGTGGTCGCCTTCGCTGTGGTCGTGACTGGTGGGTTGGGCAGCATTACCGGTGCCGCCATCGGGGCACTGATCGTCGGCCTTGCCCGGGCTGCCTCTATCCACACCATGCCGCAACTCGAGCTATTCATCATTTATGCCGTGATGGCCTCTGTCCTGATCTTCCGCCCCAACGGACTGTTCGGTCAGGCCACTGCGAGGAAAATATGATGCGTCTGCAAAGAACAGAAATATTGCTGGTTGTGGCGGCCTTGGCGCTCGGGCTGTCACCGCTCATCAGTCCTGACTGGCTGGTCTTTACGTCAACACTGGCGATTGCTGCTGCCCTCGTCGTCATGGGAGTGGTCATGCTGATGCGCGCCGGCCTGATTTCCTTCGGCCAGGGGCTGTTCTATTGTATGGGCGGGTATGCGGTCGGTCTCGGCGGCCGCTTCCTTGGCGTCACCGATGCGCTGGCCCTCGTTGGCATGGGCATCGTAGCAACCGTTGCACTGGCCATGTTGCTAGGGCTTCTGTTGACGCGCTACCGGGAAATCTTTTTTGCCATGCTTACGCTGGCTTTTTCCATGATTCTCTACGGTGTCCTGGTGAAGAGTCAGGGGCTCGGCAGCACCGACGGTTTTAGCGTGGTGAACTGGTCAATTCTAGGTTTTCAGCCGGATCAGACCAACCAGAGCGCTACGGGCCTCTGGTTGGCCATTGTCCTGGCCCTGGCTGCGTCACTGTTCCTGAACCGCTACTTCCGGTCCAGTATCGGGCTGGCTTGCGAGGCGATCCGCGAGAACGAGGTTCGCGTTGAATATATGGGTATCTCGCGGCGCCAGGTTTTGTACATCAATTACGTGATTGCTGCCGCCCTGGGGTCCATTGGCGGCTCACTGACTGCCCTGACCGCCGGACATGTCGACCCCACCATGGCCTATTGGACGATTTCCGGTGAGTTTGTGTTTATTGCGCTGCTTGGCGGTACGGGCCACGTTGCAGCACCGTTTATTGCAGCATTCATCTTTATCCTGGTGAGAACCTACGCGGTTGAGCTGTTCCCCAACTCCTGGCAGCTCATTCTGGGCATCGTTCTGTTGCTGATCATCCTGTTTCTGCCCAAGGGTATATGGAGCCTGTTTACCCGCAAGCGGAGGGCTGAAGCATGACCGACATACTGAAAACAGAAGGTCTGTCACGCTATTTTGGTGCCGTTGTTGCCGCCGAAGACATCAACGTCACTATCACGGACGGGGAAATCGTCGGTGTCATCGGCTCGAATGGCGCGGGTAAGACCACCTTTATCAACATGGTAACCGGTTACTTGCCCCCCTCCTCCGGTGTCATCTACTTCGATGGCCAGCCCATCGGGAGTCTCGGCCCCAGGAAACTCATGCGCCGCGGCCTGGCTCGCTCGTTCCAGATTCCACAGCTCTTTCTGGAATTGTCTGTGCTGGACAATCTGACGATTGCCCTGTCCGCGTCTGAAGGCAGGCAGCTCAACATGATCCGCCCAGTGCGGAGTCCGGAGCGTATTACGGCGGCGGACGAGATTCTGGAGCAGATGAACATCACCCAATACCGTGATGAAATGGTCACCGCCATGCCCCAGGGGGCCCGCAAACTGCTGGATATCGCCATTGCCATGCTGGGTGAACCGAAGATGCTGCTGCTGGATGAACCCACCAGTGGTGTCAGCACGGACGAGAAGTACAGCCTTATGGATACCGTGATGGAAGTGGTGCGCCGCCGGGGGCTAACCGTACTTTTCGTCGAACACGACATGGAGATCGTACAGCGTTATGTCACCCGAGTTCTGGCCTTCGCCAGCGGCGTTGTCATCAAGGACGGCGCCGTCGACGAGGTTCTGGCGGATGGCCAGGTTCAGGAATTGGTAACCGGCAAACGTCGCCGGCCACAAGCCGAACAGGGAGACATCTGATATGAGTCTTGACATCACTCAACTTGACGTCTCGATCGAAAAAATCGGTATTCTGCGAGGTATAAACCTGAGCATTCCCGATGGTGAGATGGCCGGCCTGATCGGCCATAACGGGGCCGGCAAGACGACGCTGATTAGAGCCATCATGGGCCTGCTACCGGCGGCAGCCGGCAAGATCGAGTTCCACGGAAAAGACCTTACCCGCTATGCGTCCTATGACCGCGCCAGCATGGGGATCAGCTATATGCCAGAAGACCGCCGCCTGATTCCGGAGCTGACCGTCACCGAAAACATACTGATGCCGGCCTGGGCGAACAAAATCAAGGACGGTGAAGAGCGACTGAAGTGGATTTACTCCCTGATGCCCGAGATCGCCGATTTCGGGGAGCGCAGAGCCCTGCAACTTTCCGGCGGTCAGCAAAAACTGGTCGCCCTGGGCCGCGCACTGATGCCAGGTCGGGAGCTGATCCTGCTGGACGAGCCATTCGAAGGGGTCGCGCCGGTACTGGCCCAGCGGCTGTCTTCCGTGATTGCAGATCTGCGCGGGGAAGGCCTGACGGTATTGATCGCAGAGTCAGACGACACCCACTCCGCAGATCTGGTAGACAGCACCTGGCGAATCGAACGCGGTTCAGTTTCGGCGGGTCGTGAACATACGCAGGTACCGGCGGACTAACAGCCAAACATCAATTGATAGAGGAGAAATTCAATGCGAATTCGTGCAGCGGTTCTGCAGACTATTGGTGCAGAACGCCCTTATCAGGACACCAAACCGCTCATCATTGAAGAACTGGAACTGGACCCGCCGGGTGATCATGAAGTATTGGTCCAGATCAAGGCCGCCGGCCTGTGCCACTCCGACCTGTCGGTGATCGACGGTAATCGCCCGCGCCCAGTTCCCATGGTTCTGGGCCACGAAGCCGCCGGTAATGTAAAATCGGTCGGCAACGGGGTTCACGATCTGAAACAAGGTGATCATGTGGTCGCCGTATTCGTACCCAGCTGTGGCCACTGCGGGCCCTGCGCAGAAGGCCGCCCCGCCCTGTGCGAGCCGGCAGCGAAAACAAACAACGCCGGCACCATGCTCTGTGGCGAACATCGCCTGCACCGGGCAGACGGCACTGCCGTCAATCATCATCTGGGGGTCTCAGCTTTTGCCGACCATGCAGTGGTGTCACGGAACTCCTTGATCAAAGTCGATCCTGCACTGCCCATGCATCACGCGGCCCTGTTCGGCTGTGCGGTACTCACCGGCGTTGGTGCCGCCGTCAACTCCGCCGACATCAGAGCCGGCCAGACCGTGGCCGTCATCGGCCTCGGAGGTGTAGGCCTGAACAGCGTACTGGGTGCCCTGGTGGCCGGAGCCGGGGAGGTGATTGCGATCGACCTGGACGACAGCAAGCTTGCGCTGGCGAAGGAACTGGGCGCCACCCACATCTTCAACTCCGGCGACGAAGGGTGCATCGACAAGATCAGGACTCTGACCATCGGCGGTGTGGACTGCGCCATCGAAATGGCCGGCTCCGAAAAGGCCCTGGAGTTCGCCTACCAGATCACCCGCCGTGGTGGCACCACCGTCACCGGCGGCCTGGCCCATCCGGACAAGAAAGTCGCCATCCAGCAGGTCAGTCTGGTTGCCGAGGAACGGACCCTGAAAGGCACCTACGTGGGCAGTTGCGTGCCCCTACGCGATGTCACCCGCTACGTCACCCTGTTCCGTCAGGGCAGGCTGCCTGTGGACAAACTGCTCAGCGGCACCCTGACGCTGGATCAGATCAACGAAGGATTTGAAAAACTGGCCTCGGGCAAGGCCGTCCGCCAGGTTATCCTCTTTGACTGAAGCGAAGCATCGGATCCTACAGCTTGAACTGCGTCACGAAATAACACCACTCGCCATAAGCTCCTCAATCTCCGTCTCGGAAAGGCCGACAATTCGTTCCAGGATCTGAGCCGACTGCTCCCCCAGGAGCGGCGGTGCCGTGCGATACTCCACGGGCGTCAGTTTCAGCCTGATCGGATTTGCGACCGTCGGCACGACTCCAAGGCTCTGGTGAGTGATCTCCTGTCGTAGCGCCCTTGCCAAAACCTGTGGGTCGTCAAACACTTGATCTATCGTGTTTACCGGCCCGCAAGGCACTCCTGCAGTTTCCAGGATATCAACCCACTCCCGGGTTGAACGCATGACGGTCGCCTGCCTCACTTTCGGTACCAGCTCCTTGCGATTTGCCACTCGGGCCCGGTTCGTGGCATACCGTTCATCGACGGCCCACTCGGGCTTTCCAAGCGCCTCACAAAGCCGTGCAAACTGCTGGTCGTTGCCGACTGTCAGCACCATATTGCCGTCTGCCGTTGGGAAGTCTTCATAAGGAACGATGTTGGGGTGGGCATTTCCCATCCTGGCAGGCGCCTTGCCCGTAGTCAGGTAATTCATGGCCTGGTTAGCCAGACAGGCCACCTGAACGTCCAGCAACGCGGTCTCGACTTGCTGCCCTTCCCCGGTCTTATCCCTGTGGGTAAGGGCAGCAAGTACACCGATGGTGGCATAGAGTCCGGTCAAGATGTCAGTCAATGCCACCCCTGCCTTCATCGGACCAGCCCCGGGCTCACCGTCAGGGTGGCCGGTAATACTCATCAATCCACCCATAGCCTGAATCAGAAAATCATAGCCAGGCCGATTTGAATAGGGCCCGTCCTGACCAAACCCCGTGATCGAGCAATAGATCAACTTCGGGTTGATGCTGCGCAGGCTCTCGTAGTCCAGACCATAGTGCTTGAGACCACCTACTTTGAAGTTTTCCAGCACCACATCCGATTCGGCCACCAACCTGCGAATCAGCTTCTGCCCTTCGGGATGCGTCAGATCAATCGCAAGAGACTGCTTATTTCGATTGGCACTCAGGAAATAAGCAGAAATTTCGGCGCTGCCATCATCACCCTGAAAAAAAGGCGGGCCCCATGAGCGTGTGTCATCGCCGGTTTGCGGCCGCTCCACCTTGATAACCTCTGCTCCCAGGTCCCCCAGAATCTGAGAGGCCCAGGGGCCCGCGAGTACTCTGGAAAGATCAAGTACGCGGAGGTGAGACAGAGAGCCGGACATTCAATTCTCCTTTGATCCGAAAGTCAGCGCATGCCACCAAGACAGAGGTATTTGAGCTCCATGAACTCGTTTAGGCTCTCTCCATTGGCGGGGTTGAAAACCGAGAAAACCTCACCGGACTGGGCCTGAATCCACTTGCCATTGATGTAAGCGCGTTCACACAAGAGGCTCGGGTTTGCCAGATTAATAGTCAGCACAGTCCTTATAGGGGAGAGTTAGCGTTTCAAGAGCAGATAGTTTTCGATCACGTCCATGACAAATACAGCGTAGTCATCAACGCCGATACTTTGATCACGATACTTTCTGCGTTTCAAATACCAATCCTGCAACAGGGCTTTTGTCATCATGGAAACCAGGCGCGCGTTTTTGGCTGCGTAGATCTCTGCTTTGATGCCGTCTTCAATCAAATCCAGAAAGATCTCCTCAATTTCGAGCTCGATCGCAATAGCGTCTCGCATTTCCTCAGGCGGTAGAGTCTTTGCTTCCATGTAAGAAAAATAGAACCAGGCCCGCATGTGTTCACTCAGATACAGATGAGCCTTGATGGCGGCGAACAATCGATCGCGTATATCCTCGACCTGACCGGTGTAATGGAGAAGAGTCCTCCGCGTGATAATACAACCATGACTTTGAATCAAATGAATCAGATCGGCTTTGTTGCTGATGTAGGCGTATAGCCCACCCATGCTCATCCCTGAATCCGCACACAAATCCCTCAGTGTCATCGAGTGAAAGCCCTTGGAATTAGCCAGTCGAAGCGTTGACTCAATGATCCTTATCAGGCTCCTGACCGCAGTTGCCTCTTTTTTGATGCTGATACGGTCTTTGTTCTGACGGTAGACATCACGGATCACAGCCTCCTTCGACAGGCTTAGTTCACCGCGGAATGCTTCATAGTTTTCAATCATATCTGCTCCAGCAGCGCCGATCCCACGCCAGATTACGCGACCGACAGGAACCTTTCCTGAGCTGCATGATCAGCTCGCAGCTCTTCACTACTGGCCTGATGAACAACCTGACCCTTTTCTAGAATGTAGGCTCTCCGGGCATGTTTAAGTGCGAACCGAACACTCTGGTCAGTGAACAGTATGGTCGTGGTCTGACTAAGATCGTCAATCAGCTCTCCCATCTGCTGCACGATAACCGGGGCCAGGCCCTCATTCGGTTCATCCAGCAACAGCAGCCTTGGCTGAATCATCAGCGAACGAGCTACCGCCAGCATCTGCTGCTGTCCGCCCGACAAAGTAGCTCCGTCCTGATCTTCTCGCTCTCCCAGCATTTCGTATTTCTTGAGAATGTTATCAACTGTCCAGCGGGCGACGCTCCCCTTGCGTTGATAGGCGGCCACTTCGAGATTGTCCCGGACACTCAAGCTTGGGAAAATTCGCCGATCCTCCGGCACATAACCTACGCCTGAACGGGCAATTCGATGCGGCGGCAATCCCTGAATCTGCTTGCCGTCGAAAATAACCTCACCAGAACGCGGCGGCGTCAGGCCAATAATACTTTTCAGTGTTGTGCTCTTCCCTGCGCCGTTGCGGCCGAGTAGACAAACAGTCTCACCCTCCTCCAGCTGAAGAGTAACGCCCTGAAGCGCCTGGCTTTCGCCGTAGAACGTCTGGATATTGCGAACATCAAGAATCATGCGCCAGTCTCCTCGGTCACTTCGTCTTCTTCCTCACCCAGGTAGGCACGCCGAACCTCAGGATGGCTCTTCACTTCTGCTGGAGTGCCAGCAAACAGCTTTTCGCCGCGATGCATCACCAGAATGCGATCCACCACGTCGAAGACAACATCCATATCGTGCTCGGTGATCAGGAACGTATAGTCGCCACTGTCTGCCAGGCTCTTGATCAACCGTGTGGTACGCCGGGTCTCATCCGGTGTCATCCCTGCGGTCGGCTCGTCGAGCAGA
>JBBQMX010000046.1:0-8568 GCA_038329375.1 Pseudomonadales bacterium
GTGGCCAGGCTGCCGCCGAGAGCAGCGGAGATATCAGAGAAAATGTCGCCGTCCAGGTTCTGGGAAGGATAGAGGGCATTTCTCGGGGGGTCGGCGATCATCTTCTTGAGCTGACTGGAGGGCCGCATGATCATGAAGGACGGCGGTGTTGTGTGCTCCTGGGCCAATTCCCGCCGCACTTCGGTGATAACGTTGCTAAAGACTTCGTCGTATTCCATGTACTCGCGTTTGAGGCCAAAGTAGACTTCTTTGTCCTTGCGGGAGGCGTCGCGGAACACTTGGGCCACCCAGTCCTTAATGGCTTCACGGTCGTTCGACATGAGCAGTATGGGGTCGCCTTTCCTGACCCGGCGTGCATGTTTCTCTTCGCCGTCAACGATCGCCTTGAGAATGCCGTCTTCCTGCGCTGGCATGTTGAAGCTGCCGTACTGGTCGCCGCCGCCGGCGCTCATGCGGGAGATGGACACATGGGCACCGCGGCTGGGAATGCCGAACTTTCGGAGCTGGTTGACCAGTTTGAACAGCTTGCGCCCAGTGGTGTTATCAGGCACGCCCCAAAGCGCACGCTCTGGTGGGTTGGAGACAATGCGCGCGGCCTGGGCGTCGATGAGCTCATAGTAGTAGCTCAGCCCCAGATCCTTGATCTGCTGGCGGTAGTCGCTGTGGTAGATGTCCTCGATCACTGTTCGCATGGCGCCATCGTAGCCTGGGATAACGGTGTCTTTCAGGCCCAGGTAGACATCCCGTTTCTCGTCAATGGCACGCTGGAAGAAGCGGTGAGCCCAGGCTTTAACGTCCTCTACATCGTTGGTGGCCAGCAGCCAGGGGTCTCCTTTGCGAACCTCGCGGCGGTGCAGTTCCACCGGGTCGCCGCTGCTGCCCACAAACATCAGCTTGACCACGCCCGTGGCCGGGGAGAGCTGGTTGAAGCTGTCTTTGATGCCGCCGAACTCCATGGTGTCCACTTCAATGTCGCGACCGATCCAGTCTGGACGGCTGATCTTGAGGTTGCGAAACTGGATGTCCTCACGGGTGATGTTGCCGCTGATGCCCTTGCGAATGGCGCCGTTAGGAGATTTGGTGGCCAGCGGGTTTAGGTTGCTGAAGTCCAGATCGGGGTGCTTGCGGAGCATTTCCTCCAGTTGCTGGCGGTTGACGGTCATACCGGCATTCTTCACCCCCACGCCGTGGCGCTGCAGAGCGGCGATGGCATCAATCACCGCCTGGCCATTGGTCATCAGGCGGTGTTCCGCAGACAGGTCTATTTCCTCGAGCTGGATGTCCAGGCGCGCAGCCACGAATTTCTCGAGAATCTGCTCGAAAGCAACCTGGGCCATTTCATCGCCGTGAAGGATGACCAAAGGCGACGTTACATTAATCCTGCTGTTCATAGATTTCTCCCGCGGTATTGGCAGTGTAGGTAGATTTTAATGCGCCCTGGACTGGGTTATACCCAACTGTTTGTTGACTGCATCGCGAATTTCCCGGTAACGATCAGGATGGCTGATCAATATTTCCAGATCATGCTCGGGGAAGATCTTATTCTTCTTTTCCCGGGCTTCTTCTTTAGAAAAGATAGACGGTATCAATTGTTCCAGACAGCGCAACATAACCTCTGGCGAAACCGACGCCCCCGGCGATGCCCCTAGCAACGTCCCGTAGGTTTTGTCCTTGGACACAAGAATTTCTGTGCCCATCTGCAAGTCCCCGTCTTTGATGATCTGCACGCGCTGGCCGGCTTGAACCGGTTTCCAGTCAAACTTTTTACTCAAGCCCGGAGCAAAGCTGTCAAGCTCATCGAACATGGTCTTTTCGCCTTTGAAAGTCTCTGAAACAAGATATTTAACCAGGGGAAAATGCTCAAGGGCGACATTCAGCAAGCCCGGGATATCGTGCAAGCGAATTGATCTGAGGTAATCAAAAAATCCACGGCCTCTCTCAAGACGAGGCTTGAATGAGGCGAAAGGACCAAACAATAAGTAATGCTTGCCCTCTACTACCCGCAAATCCAGATGCGGCACGGACATGGGAGGCGCGCCTACTTTCGCTTTGCCATAGGTTTTGGCCCGGTAATACCCTGCCTGCTCTTCAGTGATCGGCGCCCGAAGAAAACGCCCACCGACCGGGAAGCCGGTGAAACGATTCCGAAACGGCAAATGGCTTTTTTTCAGAAGCGGAAATGCGCCCCCACCAGCACCGACAAAAAGCACATCCGCTTTATGCTGAACCGGCTTGCCTTTGCTTTCAGCCTCGATAACCCACCGCCCGGTCGGGCTCCTGTGCACGCGTTTCACGTGGGTGTCGTACTCAAATTTCACACCCAGATCCTGCGTTGCGTGTGCCGCCATTTGCTCCGTCAACGCACCAAAATTAACGTCAGTACCTGTCTCAATGATGGTAGCCGCCATTTTTTCATGGCGTGGGCGTTCGTCCATGGTGTAGGGAATCCAGCTCTTGATTTCATCAAAGTCTTCTGAGTAACGCATCTGCTCAAAGAAATGATGGGCTGACATTTCGTTGAATCGCAATTGCAGCTCTTCAATATCGGATTCGGAAACGATGGTGCAGTGTTTGGTTTGATTGATAAACGTTTTAGGATCTTTGATGGCGCCTTTTTCGATCAAGTGAGCCCAAAACTGTTTGGCAACATTGAACTGGGCGTGGATCTTCAGGGCTTTTTCGACCGAAATAACCTCTTCATCCACTGGCGTGTAGTTGAGCTCGCAGTTCGCTTCATGCCCCGTGCCAGCGTTCCAGAATGGCGAGGAGTTTCCCGCCCCGGCACTGTCCAGCCTCTCTAAAATGGTGATATCCAACTCGGGTGCCATTTCCTTTGCCAGAGTGGCAAAAGTGGTTCCCATAATTCCCGCACCTATGACAATTACATTCATAAAGTCTACTCGCCAGTCTCAATTTTTCGGATATTGGTCAACGATGTCTTTGCGCTTGAGGGAAATGGGGCACCTGTCAGAAGAGAATACAACAGCAAGGAATTGAATAATCTCTCAATCGGACGGACCATACCCCAGCTTTTCAATGGTATCATTTTTCACATTATCCGATGGCGGCACCTGGTACGCCAATTGCGCCATCAGCTGAATGCGGTCCTCCGATTTGATCGAAGCCTTGCCCAATCCCTTTGCCGGAGACTCTCCCCGTAGCATTCGTTACCGACTCGACTGCCCGCCAAAATCCCCTCTGATTGTTTAAGCCTCGCTGCACCGCAGCTTTTTAAACCAGAACAATTGGAGTGGTTATGTTGTCAACTTTGCTTGACGGCCATTGCCGTGTGAACACAGCCGCCGACGAAGCCTCCCAAATGGTGCCGGTGCAATCCTCCAACGAGGAGACCTCTTCACAGCCTGTTGAGCCTGTCTCCGAGACACCCGCAGGAACCCCGCAAACAGGATTTTCTGAAAAAGATTCTGGCGACGTAAAACAGGAATCCGCTTGACCTGTGACTTACTCACAGGTTTAGACTCCCCTGCATCGTTTGCTTTCTGACCCCTGGAGCTTTGGAATTGACTGGTACATTCACCCGCAAAGTATTGCTGATACTGCTGGCCTTTATGGCAGCGTTACAGCCCTTGCTGGCTCTTGGGGAAACGAGCATGGGGCAGATGGAAGAGCCATCGGTCAGTGCGCCGGTGGTGGTGATGGATTGCTTGTCTAAAAACAGCCACTCCTCCTCTGAGCAGACGCAGCATCACCAGGCGGACGACCAGCAGCCTGGGCAGCCGTCAGGCATGGCCTGTGGCAGTATGTCAGCGCAAGACTGCACACTGGCCGCCAGCCTGGGAAGCTGCAGTGCCCTGGTTGTTATGATGCCTCCAGAAGGTAGCAAAACGCCTGCGTTCTCAGCGACCCATCAAATCGCGCCCAGACCCCACGATGGTTATCAAAGCATCGTTCTTGACACGCTCACACCCCCTCCGAATGCCTCTATAGCCTGACCCGTTTTCTATTTATTTCGAATGATCTAAACAAAGCGCCCGCCGACAGCTAAACGGTAACCAGCAAGACTGGCCGCCGTGCTCTTGCCGGCCTTGCTTCCATTTCTTTCAGGAGAACGTCAATGCGTATTGCCTTGGTGGTGATATTGATCGCTATTGCTTTTGGTTTGGGCTGGTTCGCAAGACCGCAGATAATGGCCGTAACTCAGTCCGGCCCGGGCACCGAATCCGCTGAGTCAGGGGAAAGCGAGCCACTGTACTGGGTGGCTCCGATGGACCCCAACTACCGGCGCGACAAACCCGGTCAGTCACCCATGGGAATGGACCTGGTGCCCGTGTATGAAAAAGACAACACCAGCCGGGGTGATGGCGGCGTCCAGATCAATGCCGCCGTGAGAAACAACCTTGGGGTCAGGACCGGCCGGGTCACAAGGGGCGACGTGTCGGTACCGGTGACTACCGTCGGTTACGTGACGGACGACGAAGACCAGCTTGCGCACGTGCACAGCCGCATCGCAGGCTGGGTCGAGGTACTGCATGTTAAATCGGTCGGCGACACGGTCACCGCAGGTGAGCCATTGTTTGACCTCTACTCACCGGAGCTGCTCAACGCACAGCAGGAATTCCTGCTGTCCCAGCGTCTGACCAACGGCCCGATCGCCAGTGCCGCAGGAGGCAAGTTACGCGCCTTCGGGATGACCGACGCTCAGATTGCCAGTCTGAAAAAAACCGGCAAGGTCCGGGAGCGCATTACGGTGTTTGCCCCCAGTTCGGGCTACGTGACCAACTTGCCGGTGCGTGCCGGTATGTATGTGCGTCCGGACACCGAAATCATGGCCATTGGAAGCCGGGACTCGGTATGGGTCATTGCCGAATTCTTTGAGCGCCAGGCAGGGCTGGTAAAGGCTGGCCAGTCGGTCACCTTCCTTGCACCAGCAGCACCCGACCAGCGCTGGCAGGGAGTCATTGACTACGTTTACCCGGAACTGGACCCCATGACACGGAGCCTGCGGGCCCGTGTCCGCGTGCCCAATCCTGACCAGTTGCTGCGGCCAAATATGTTCGTCCAGCTCACCATGGATGCGCCCATCGGAGAGAATCTGCTGACCATTCCACGACCGGCGCTGATTCAACGGGGGCAATCAAAACACGTGTTGCTGGCAGAGGGCGATGGTTATTTCCGGCCAGTACCTGTCACGGTTGGCCGGGAAGCCGGTGACCGGGTTGTGGTTCATCAAGGCCTGGAGGAAGGCCAGGAGGTGGTGACATCCGCCCAATTCCTGATTGATTCCGAGACCAGTCTGGAGCAGGCCCTTGTGAGGCTCGATGGCGGCGAATCGCCTGAGGCACCCGATGCAACTGAAGCGCCCATGATGGAAATGCCGCTGATCACCAGTGAAGGCATTTTGGCCGATATGGCCCAGGACAGCTCTACCGTCACCCTGGAACATCAACCCATACCCGAGCTGGACTGGCCGGCCATGACCATGGCATTCGGCATCAACGAATCTGTAAAGACCACTGAACTTTCGGTCGGTCAGAACGTTGTTTTCAAATTCCGTGAAACCCCGCAGGGCTACCAGGTGGTAGAGCTGCAGCCCGCGCCTCGTGCGCAATCAACCACTGGAGAATAAACATGAAACTGAAATCCATCACCCGGGCATTGATCATCAGCGCCGCCCTGGCATCGGCAATCACCCAGGCCGAGAGCAGTATGCCTGGAATGTCCGGTGAGGCCGAGAAGATGTCCTCTGTGGCTGTCGACAGCCGTGGCACCGTCACCGCCATCGATTCCAAGAGCCATCGGGTGACGCTCAAGCACGAGGCGATTCCGCAGTTGAAGTGGCCTCCCATGACCATGGGGTTTGCGGTAAGCGAAGAGGTGAATTTGGAGGGACTGAGCGTCGGCGATCAGGTGGACTTCACCCTGGTCAAGACAAAACAGGGCCAGACCGTCCAGCGCCTGGAGAAGTAAGCCCATGGGGCCGGTACTGCACGCTCTGATGCCGGCCCCTCACAACAGGACACGGACCTCAAACCATGATTAATGCCATTATCCAGTGGTCTATCCATAACCGTTTTTTTGTGCTGCTTGCGACCTTCATCCTCACCGGGTGGGGCGCCTATGCACTGCGGGCAACTCCGATTGATGCAATTCCGGATCTTTCCGACGTCCAGGTCATCGTCAAAACCAGCTACGCGGGCCAGGCACCCCAGGTGGTGGAAGATCAGGTAACTTACCCGCTCACCACCGCCATGCTTTCCGTTCCCGGGGCCAAGACGGTGCGCGGCTACTCGTTCTTTGGCGACTCTTACGTCTATGTGATTTTTGAAGACGGTACGGACCTCTACTGGGCCCGGTCCCGGGTGCTGGAATACCTGAGTCAGGTTGCCGGCCGGTTACCTGAGGGGGCGCAGCCGGAGCTCGGGCCGGACGCCACCGGGGTGGGCTGGGTGTACTCCTATGCCCTGGTGGATCGCAGCGGGCGCCATGACCTGGCCGAGCTGCGTGCTATTCAGGACTGGTTTCTCAAGTTCGAACTGCAGACCGTCCCCGGCGTGTCGGAAATCGCCAGTGTTGGCGGCATGGTGAAGCAATATCAGGTGGTGGTTGACCCCGACCGCCTGCGCGCCAACAACCTGACCCTGCAGCGCATCCAGGCCGCCATCAACAGTGCGAATCAGGAAACCGGGGCGTCGGTGGTGGAAATGGCGGAAGCGGAATATATGGTGCGGGTCACCGGTTACCTGCAAGACCAGGAGGACCTCAGGCAGGTACCGTTGGGCGTCAACGCTAACGGTAAGCCGCTGTTACTGAAAGATGTCGCAGACATCCGCCTGGGGCCACAGATGCGTCGGGGTATTGCCGAACTCAACGGCGAAGGAGAAGTCACCGGCGGTATTGTGGTCATGCGGTTCGGGGAAAATGCCCTGGCCACTATTGAGGGGGTCAAGCAACGGCTTGAGGACATAAAGCCCAGCCTGCCCGAAGGCGTGGAAATTGTTCCGACCTACGATCGCTCCACCCTGATCAATAACGCCGTGGACAACCTGTATACCAAGCTGATCCAAGAATTCCTTGTGGTCGTCCTCATCTGCGCGGCGTTTCTCTTTCACCTGCGCTCGTCGCTGGTGGTGATCGTCAGCCTGCCAGTCGGCATTTTAGCCGCCTTTGTGGTGATGAATTACCAGGGCCTCAACGCCAACATCATGTCCCTGGGCGGCATCGCGAGTGCCATCGGCGCCATGGTGGACGGCGCCATTGTGATGATCGAGAACGTTCACAAACACATGGAACGCACGCCTCTCACCCCTGAAAACCGCTGGGCCGTCATTGGCCGGGCGGCGGGTGAAGTAGGCGCGCCGCTGTTTTTCTCGCTATTGATCATCACCATGAGCTTCCTGCCGGTGTTCACTCTGGAGGCTCAGGAAGGCAAGCTCTTTGCACCGCTGGCCTTTACCAAGACTTATGCCATGGCAGCGGCCGCCGGGCTGTCCATCACTCTGGTGCCGGTGCTGATGGGCTACTTTATTCGGGGCAAGGTAATACCGGAGCACCGGAACCCTCTGAACCGGGTGCTGCAGGCTATCTACTCACCGATGATCGGCTGGGCACTGCGCCGGCCCTTAATCATGGTGTTCGGTGGTCTGGTGGTTCTGGCTGTGGGTCTGTGGCCGGCCAACAAGCTGGGCAGCGAGTTCATGCCGCCGCTGGACGAGGTCGACCTGATGTACATGCCCACCACCTATCCAGGCCTTTCTATTGGCGAAGCCCGCCAGATTCTCCAGCAAACTGATAAAATGATCGCCACCGTGCCGGAAGTCGCCACCGTTTTTGGCAAGATTGGCCGTGCCGATACCGCGACCGATCCTGCGCCCCTGACGATGATAGAGACATTCATTCAGTTCAAGCCCCGAGACCAGTGGCGCGACGGCATGACACCCGAAAAGTTGCGCCAGGAACTCAACGAACTTGTCCGGCTACCGGGCCTCACCAACGCTTGGGTCATGCCCATCAAAACCCGCATCGACATGCTGTCGACCGGTATTAAAACGCCCGTAGGTATCAAGATTGCAGGGCCGGATCTCAAGGTCATTGAAAACATCGGCAAAGACCTGGAAACATTACTAAGCGACATTCCCGGTACCGCGTCGGTTTTCTCCGAGCGTGTGGCCGGCGGGCGCTACATCAAGGTCGATATTCGACGCCAGGATGCCGCGCGTTTTGGCCTCAACATTGCAGACGTACAAGCTGTGGTGCGCACCGCCATCGGAGGTATGAACATCGGCAACACCGTGGAGGGCCTGGAGCGCTATCCTATCAACCTGCGCTACCCGCAAGCCTACCGCGACTCCCTGGAGCAGCTAAGGTTACTGCCCATTGTGGCACCGGGTGGCCAGCGGATTGCCCTGGCGGACGTGGCCGACGTCGGTATCGATACCGGGCCTCCGATGATCAAGTCCGAGAACGCCCGCATTAATGGCTGGACCCTGGTGGATATCGAGGGCCGGGATCTGGGCACCTGGATGACAGAAGCCCAGGCGCGCGTGCGGGACGGGCTGGAGCTGCCGGCCGGGTATTCCCTGAACTGGTCAGGACAATACGAGTACATGC